>JBDROC010000114.1:0-4571 GCA_043810475.1 Methanobacteriota archaeon
TGTTCTTATCCTTCCAGTCATCATTTTCATGACCTGGATGCTTGCCGCAGGTGTTGGATACTGGCTGTCAGCTATGAACGTGAAGTACAGGGATATAGGCTATATTATTCCCTTCTTTATCCAGCTGTGGCTTTTCGCTACACCGGTGATCTATCCTTCAAGTATGGTGAGCGGAAAATACGGCTGGCTTTTGTCCTTGAACCCTATGTCTGGGTTGATAGAGGCGCACAGACATGCGATACTGGGATATATGGACATCAATTTCATATCTCTTGGAATCTCGATGGTATTGATCGTACTGATATTCCTTTCAGGAATGTTTTATTTCAAGAGAGTGGAGAGGTATTTTGCTGATATTATATAATTGGTGCTGGCTGTGGGGGATGCGGCTTTCCAGAAGAAGTGCCTGGGGAAGATGTGCAACTGAAGAGAGTTGTCTTATAGTAGAAAGGAGGGGGCTGAATTTTAGCAAGAAGGGGGGCAATTTAATGATAGTATGCTGAGTTTCGATGATGACGCATATATAAATGTCTGGAAAAGGTAATATACATTTGAATATATAACATCTTAAAGGTGAAATTCATGGAAATTGTAATCCGAAAAGGTGGACTAATTGAGCTTCCTGATATCATATTGACTCAATTAGGATTAACTGTTGGAAAGAAAGTCTCTTTAAGTATTAAGGAGCATGAACTTTTGATAAGACCAATTGAGGATGTGACATCAAAAATTACTGATTCTTTAAAGCTTGATAATGTGAAGTTGATCGAAGAAATTATAGAAACTGAGGATTGGCTTTGAGAAATTCCCTGGATACATTACTTCTTGATTCCAAGATCTTTGTAGATGCGAATATATTTTTGTATGCTATTTTGGGGCACCCGGCATTAAAACCCAGATGTCAGAAATTTCTTATGAATATAGAGAATGGTCAATATAGGGCTATGACTTCTTCCTTGGTACTTAACGAAGTGCTGCACAAACTAATGCTAACTGAGGCTGTTAGAACGTATGGGTTGAGTTCTGAGCGGGATGCTCTGAAATTGATCAAGGAAAAACCAGAACTAATTTCAAATATGTCTATGGTCTGGATGAATTATTCTGAGTTAAAGAAATACCCCATTACAATTTTCAGTATTGATGAAGAAGCTCTAAATATGGCGGTTCTGCTCTCAAGAAAATATGGTCTCCTCATATCAGATGCAGTACATGCTGCGATCATGAAGATAAATTCTATTGATAATATTGCTACCAACGACGGCGATTTTGAGCGGATCGAAGGTATAACTGTCTGGAAACCGTAAATATCTCTTCCAGCACTTTCAGAAATAACCTGGCAAGCTAAAACATACAATAAAATAACATACGAACTATAAAACTCCGGCGCCTCCGCGATCCCCATACAACCACGAGGCACAAAAGAACAGAGCCATCAACTAACGATAGAACACGGATGCCACGGATGACGCGGATACGCGCGGATTTTCTTCATGGATGTATGCCGCTCGGTGCCTTCTGTGGTTGATTATTCGCTTCGAACTGCATATTTATAATTATCGTATCATCAAAATTCGGCGCACGATATGAACCCCAAGCAACCACTATGCAAAAAAAAACGTAGCAATCAAAAAAATTACAAATTGATACACAATCCCCTTCAAAAGACTATTACCGATACAACCCAATATAAAAGAGAAACCAAAACCATGAGCAACACCGTCATCCGCGTAGATAACCTGTCCAAAGAATACCACCTGGGCACCATCGGTCATGGCACTCTGAGCCATGATCTCGCGAGCTGGTGGGCAAGAAAATGGGGAAAAGAAGACCCGAACTCCAGGATCGGTTCAACTTCAGGAAATAATCCTAACGAAAGCTTCTGGGCATTGAAGGACGTTTCATTCTCCGTTGAAAAAGGCGAAGTGGTAGGCATCATCGGCAGGAACGGCGCAGGAAAAAGCACTCTCCTAAAGATCCTCTCCCGCATCACCGAACCCACCGAAGGAAAAATAACCATGCACGGGCGCGTGGCAAGCCTCCTCGAAGTGGGCACAGGCTTCCATCCAGAGCTTACCGGCAGGGAGAACATCTATCTTAACGGCTCGATCCTGGGGATGAAGAAGCGCGAAATAGTTGCAAAGTTCGATGAGATCGTGAAGTTCGCGGAGATAGAGCGTTTTCTTGACACGCCTGTAAAGCGCTATTCAAGCGGAATGTACGTGCGGCTGGCTTTTGCTGTGGCGGCGCATATTGAGCCTGAGTTCCTGCTGGTGGACGAGGTGCTGGCTGTGGGGGATGCTGGGTTTCAGAAGAAGTGTCTGGGGAGGATGTGCAACTGAAGAGAGTTGTCTTATTTGGTAGAAAAGGGTGCTGAATTTTAGCAAAAGGGGGGGGGGCGGGAATTACAGTATAAGCATGTTTAAACAGTCCCGGCGCTCCATAAAAAGCCGATGTAGCCATCAAAGCAGATACATGCATCACGCCTTTATACAGTACGGCACGCCGGACTAACTCATGCAACCTCATAGCTATATGTACCCTCCTGTAGTTATAAAGCCCAATAACATGATTTATGGATTATGATAAAAATAAATAGAATTATTTGGAAAGAAATTTTTATTAAGAAAATAGAAAATAAACACCATGTGACTACGGCAGAGGTAGAGGAAATTCTGCATGGTAAGAAGAAAGTTAATCGTATGGCAAAAGGTAATGTCGAAGGTGAAAACGTGTTTCTGGCACTTGGAAAAACCAGCGCCGGGCGGTATCTTTCTGTGTTCTTTATCTTGAAAAAGAACAACGAGGTGCTACCTATTAGTGCACGTGATATGGATAATAAAGAAAGGAGAAAATATGTACATGCATAAAAGAAAGGATACAATACCAGATCATTTCACCAGTGCTGAAGAAGCAGGTGAGTTTTGGGATACACACTCCGCTGCTGATTACCTGGATGAAATGGAAGAAGAAGAGATAGAATTTGATATCAAGAAACGCACATTTTTGGTGCAAGTGAATGACAGGATATATCAACTTGTAAAGAAAAGAGCGGAAGCAGAGCACATGACAGTTGAGCAAATAATCAATACTCTATTGGATCGTGAACTCGCTGAAGCATAGCAGCATCATAATTTTCAACAGTCCCGGCGCTTCGTAAAAAGCCGATGCAACCATCAACGAAAACAAACCGCAGATGAACGCAGATGAACGCAGATGAACGCAGATTTAATGCTGCGCTTTCTGAAAATCCTTTTTAGTACATCTTTTATCTAAAATTATGACATCCTGATTATAAAATCCCTGGCGCCAATAGGAAAGCATAGCAGCCTCCTGATGATAGTAAAAAGTAACCACATAAGCCCATATATGTAATTAACTTTAAAATTATATTTCTCTCGGCGCAACCGCACGACCCCAGGCAACCTCCCATCAACAAAAACAAACCTCCAATGAAAAAGATCCCGTAGATCCACACGGATTTACCTCCTCTCAAGAAGCGCTGATCTTTCACAGCGTCCTGATAGCGATCGATGTACGCTCATGAAAATTCATGATATCATAATAACGATAATTGGAAGTTTTTAAATACTCATCTTGCATATAGAAATCCTGATGCGAGGCGAAAGGGTGCTGGTAACAGGAGGCGCAGGCTTTATAGGATCAAACCTGGCTGAGGTGCTGGCAGAGGAGAAAAATGTTTATTGTGCGCTTACTGAGGCGTATCCCAGGGCGCTGCTTACTGCTAAGAGAGCAATTTATGACAGGAAAATTCCAGCAGGAAGTAATCAACAAACAGATCATAATGCATTAAGTGATATTGAAAAGAAACGAAGGGAGGCTTGAAGGGCAAGAAATAATAATGTAATTATTTGGAATAAAGTATTAATTAATTTATAAATCAAACTCTATCTACACAAAACAACACCTATGCGGAACTAACAACGATATGGATATGAGGGATTACAGTGGAAGCTATTTACGGTATAATTAAAAGAATAAATCCAACATATCAATAAACTAAAAAAAAATGTCACAACCAATAATCGAAGTCAAAAACCTCTCCAAGCAATACAAGATCGGCGTGGACAGGACATACAAAACCTTCCAGGACACTATCACCAATGCAGTGAAATTCCCTCTTCCCCTTTTCAAAAAGAACAACGACAACAGCACCTTCTGGGCACTCAAAGACGTCTCCTTCGAGATCGAAGAAGGCGAAGTGGTAGGCATAATCGGGCGAAACGGCGCAGGAAAAAGCACGCTCCTCAAGATCCTCTCCCGCATCACCGAACCCACAGAAGGCAAAATAACCATGCGCGGGCGCGTGGCAAGCCTCCTCGAAGTAGGCACAGGCTTCCATCCCCAGCTTAGCGGCAGGGAGAACATCTATCTTAACGGCTCGATCCTGGGAATGAAGAAGCGCGAGATAGATGCGAAGTTCGATGAGATCGTGAAGTTCGCGGAGATTGAGAAATTCCTGGATACGCCTGTGAAGCGTTATTCGAGCGGGATGTATGTGAGGCTGGCGTTTGCGGTGGCGGCGCATCTTGAACCTGAGATACTGATCATTG
>JBDROC010000115.1:0-21228 GCA_043810475.1 Methanobacteriota archaeon
GGCGAAGAAGAATGGTGCTGCGGATCAGCCCTTATCAGAACAGGGCAGCAGCATATTAATGATACGCCAAAAAAGGCCGCAATACACAATGTTGAAGCTCTCAAGGCACGAGGCGCAAAGAGAGTAATATTTGCATGCGCAGGTTGCTTCAGGGCTGCAAAGATCGACTGGCCAAGAGCATACGGGAAACCATTGCCTTTCGAAGCAATACATATGTCCCAGTTCCTTGCAGAACAGCTCGATGCAGGCAAGATCAAATGGGAAAAGAGCCTGGATAAGAAGGTTACATATCACGACCCGTGCCATCTGGGAAGGCATGTTGGTGTCTTCGAGGAACCCAGAAAGGTCTTAAAGAGCATGGCATCGCAGGGCATCAAACTCGTTGAAATGACACGCAACCGCAAGGAACAGAGATGCTGCGGCGCTGGCGGAGGTGTAAAAGCAGGCATTCCTGATCTTGCTCTTGGCGTGGCGCAAGGACGCATGAAAGATGCCAATGAAACAGGCGCAGATGCGCTTATCAGCACATGCCCGTTCTGCAGGCGCAATCTCATTGACGGCAGGGATGAACTCAAGCTGGATATGAGCGTGGACGACCTTGTAGTTCTCACGGCACATCTGATGGGTCTCTCAACAGATGTTAAGCCTCCTGCGCCAGGAGCGCCGAAAGAGAGCATCAGCGACCTGTTCAGGACTCAGACCATACCGCCTAAACCACCGGCTGAGCCAAAGAAAGAAGAGCCAAAAGCTGCCGCGCCACCGGCAGGAAAGAAGTAGGCATAAGCCTGCTTCTATTTTTTTTATATTTTAATTTTTCTTTTTTGAGACGCCCTTTTTTGATTTATTAAAAACGACTTCGAGTATCTCATTTTTGAATGTGACCTTCATTCCGGTCTTAATAACTCTTGCAGGCAGTTCAATAATCTCGATATTTTTTTGATTGCCAGATTTTACCTCAAGCACACAGCCGTTGCATGAAAGAATTATATCCTTCTTTTCCACTCCTGGAAGTCCTAACAGTGCATGTATGTTTTTCTCGGTCTCAAGAATGTCCACTGATGTATTATTTTTCTTGTGGACAATAACTTCCTGTGAGGCAGGAAACATATTCTGGCACGGATTTATCGAAACATCAATGAATATCGATGTCCCCCCTTCCTGCATTCCTCGGACGGTCTCTTCCAGCAGTTTTATTAGTTCTTCAACGGGGTTCTTTTTTTTCATGTTTTATTTTACCTTTTTCTTTTTATGTTTATGGACGGCTTTTCTAAAATCAGTCATGGATTCAAATACTTTCAAATCACTAGGAGTTGGTCTTACCATACAAAAAGCTTTTCTAAAATGCTCAGTTGTAATACTGACAGCACGGGCTGCCTGGATGACTTCCTCCCTTTCCATACCATGTTTAATGCTGTCCCTGAGCGCAAGCATGGCAGCCTCGCGGCATAAAGCCTCGATATCCGCGCCAGAATAACCATCTGTCATTTCTGAAAGCTTTTTTACCTCGACGCCGGGATACAGTGGTTTACCCTTGAGATGGAGAGCGAATATCAATTCTCTCTCTCTCAAATCTGGCGGTCTGATATATATAAGCCTGTCAAGTCTTCCAGGGCGAAGGAGAGCAGGGTCCACCATATCAGGGCGATTGGTGGCAGCCACAATAACTACATCCTTTAGCTCTTCGAGCCCGTCAAGTTCGGTAAGTATCTGGCTCACTACCCTTTCAGTGACACCTGAATCTAAAGATCCTCCGCGCGTTGGCGCGATTGAATCTATTTCGTCAAAGAAAATTATAGCTGGAGCTGACTGGCGGGCTTTCCTGAATGTTTCCCTTACGACCCGCTCGGATTCGCCCACGTATTTGCTCAGGAGTTCAGGACCTTTTATGCTTATGAAATTAGCTTCGCTCTCTGTAGCCACCGCTTTAGCAAGCATCGTCTTGCCAGTGCCGGGTGGACCAAACAGCAGCACGCCCTTAGGGGGTCTGGTATTGATGGCTTCAAAAGCTTCAGGGTATTTGAGCGGCCATTCTACTGCTTCGATGAGTTCCTGCTTTGCCACTTCAAGCCCGCCTATGTCATCCCATCTCACATCCGGCACTTCGATAAAGACTTCTCTTAGCGCAGACGGCTCGATGTTCCTGAACGCATCGTGGAAATCTTCTCTTGTCACTACAAGTGTCTCCATTATCTCAGCAGGTATTTCCTCCTCGATATTGATCATGGGAAGTATCAGCCTGATGGCGTGCATCGCAGCCTCCTTGCACAGCGATGATATATCTGCGCCCACGAAACCGTGCGTCATGTCCGCTATCTCGCGCAGCCCCTTCTCTTCTGCCATGTCCGCTGACAGCGGCATGCCGCGCGTATGCACCTGAAGCACCTCAAGCCGTCCCAGCTTATCAGGGATACCGATCTCTATTTCGCGGTCGAATCTCCCGCCGCGGCGCAGAGCCATGTCAATTGCGTTCGGTCTGTTGGTGGCTGCAATGACTATCACCTGACCCCTTGACTTCAGGCCGTCCATGAGCGACAACAACTGCGCAACCACGCGCCGCTCAACCTCGCCCGTGACTTCCTCTCTCTTGGGTGCGATGCTGTCTATCTCGTCGATGAAAATGATGGCAGGAGCGGTCTTCTCTGCTTCCTCGAAGATCTCCCGTATATGTTTCTCGCTCTCTCCGTAGTATTTGCTCATTATCTCAGGACCGCTTATCGACAGGAAATTCGCATCGGTTTCGTTCGCCACGGCTTTTGCTATCATGGTCTTTCCAGTACCAGGAGGGCCGAAAAGCATCACTCCTTTGGGCGGGTCGATGCCCAGCTTCTGGAAAAGCTCGGGGTGCCGCAGCGGAAGCTCTATCATTTCCCGTATAAGTCCGATCTCCCGTCTCAATCCCCCGATATCTTCATAAGACAGGTGAGTTGGGCGCACATCCAGTTCTTCGATGATCTGTTCTTTTACAATAATACTGGTATTCCTTGCAACCATAACAGGTCCGACAGGCTGTGTCGATACCACTATAAATGACAGGGGATTGCTTACTGTCTCCACGCGCAGGCGCTGTCCTTTAATTACAGGTCTTCCCTCAAGCAGCCGCTGCAGGTATTGTGGCCCTCCAACAAGCCTGATCTGCTGAGTTGGCGCCAGGACTATCCTGTTCGCCGCCTGTGCAGAAGATTTCTCTATGTACACTTTATCGTCTATTCCCACACGCGCATTGTTCCTGATATTCCCGTCTATCCTGATGATTTCGTATCCCTGATCCTCAGGATATCCTGGTCCAACAAGTGCGCATGCCTTCTCCTTTCCGATCACAAAGATGACATCACCGCTTGAGAGTCCAAGTCTGTCCATCAGGTCGCGGTCTATTCGCGCTATATCCCTGCCTGCATCCCTATGATGCGCCTCAGCCACGCGCAGAATTATTTTTTCGTTCATACAGTAATTAATTATATTGGCTCATTGTAGATAAAACATTATATTATGTTTCTTACTGGTATATGAAATTCTCAGAAATCTTCTTATATTTCTCCATTTCTTTTTTGGAATACGGCTTTACTTTTGTCATGGCGTCCCTGAAATGATGATATCCAACCTTCAGTTCTGTTATTTCGCCTTCACCTGTGGGTTTGCCTGAGTTCACATACTCCCTTATCGCAAGCATCGTGGCTTCATTGCATACCGATGCAATATCTGCGCCTGTGAATTCCTCTGTATCTTTTGCAAGGATGTTAAGGTCCACATCGCTATCTATCGGTTTGTTTGCAAGGTGTATCCTGAATATCTCATATCTTGCTTTTTCATCGGGCGGGGACACAAGTACAAGACGGTCTATCCTGCCGGGGCGCAATAGCGCGGGGTCAAGGATGTCCGGCCTGTTGGTTGCAGCGATCACTGTTACGTTATGCAGCTCTTCAAGCCCGTCTATCTCTGACAGCAGTTGGCTGATCACTCTCTCTGCGACGTGTGAATCTCCTCCGGTCCCGCGCGCGGGAGCTATGGAATCGATCTCATCAAAGAATATTATGCACGGAGCCGATTGTTTTGCTTTCCTGAATGTTTCGCGCACAGCTTTCTCACTCTCTCCGACCCACTTGGACAGGAACTCAGGTCCTTTCACACTGATGAAATTCGCCTGGCTCTCTGTGGCAACAGCTTTTGCAAGCATGGTCTTTCCTGTACCCGGAGGACCGTAGAGCAATATGCCCTTTGGGGGTCGCGCTGAAAGATGTTTGAACAGCGCAGGATATGTCATAGGCCATTCAACAGCCTCTTTCAACTCCTGCTTCACATCTTCACCTCCTCCGATATCGCTCCAGTGGACGTTCGGCGACTCGATGAACACTTCACGAAGCGCAGAGGGCGACATCTCACGCAGGGCATTATTAAAATCATCCGAGGTCACTGTCATCTTGTTCAGTATCTCTGCCGGGATGCTTTGCATATCAAGGTCAATTTCTGGAAGTACACGTCTGATAGAACACATAGCTGCCTCTCTTGCAAGTGCGGCTAGGTCTGCACCTACAAAACCGTGTGTTAAAGACGCAAAGTGATTTTGCATCAAAATCACTGAATCTGAATGTACCTTTTTAAAATAATCTTCAGAAATTACACCGGAATTCAAAAGCGTTTCCTCAATTTCCCTGATCGCTTTATCCTTTATCCTTGGAATTCTATCTGAAAGTGTATTTCTGAAATCTTCAAATTCTCTAATGCTTTTGGTATTTGTACTTTCATTTATTTCCGCTGCTATTGAATCAATTATACCCCTATTTTCCTTTATTGTCTTATTAATTTTATTAATAGAAACAATATCGTTCTCCAATTTGAGAGATTCTATCTTGGAATTATCTTCTGAAATACGTGTTCTAGCCTTTTTCTCAAAAGATTCAATCTCTTCTATAAGAATTTTTGATGCAATATCGTTTTCCCAATGATTGATAGGCATGCCTCGTGTATGAATCTGCAATATCTCATGACGTGATTTCTGATTCGGTACGCCTATTTCTATCTCGCGGTCAAACCTGCCTGGGCGGCGAAGCGCCGGATCGATGGCATTTGGTCTGTTCGTTGCTCCTATGACAACGACCCTGCCCCTTGCCTTGAGGCCGTCCATAACTGCAAGAAGCTGAGCAACAACGCGCCGCTCCACTTCACCGGTCACTTCCTCACGCTTGGGGGCGATGCTGTCTATCTCATCGATCAGGATGATGCTGGGTGCATTCTCTTCAGCAGCCTTGAAAATTTCGCGAAGTCGCTCCTCAGACTCACCGTAGAATTTACTCATTATTTCTGGACCGCTGAGAGTATGGAAATTAGCATTGGTTTCCGAAGCCAGGGCTTTTGCCAGCAGGGTCTTTCCCGTGCCTGGAGGCCCGTGCAGCAAGACACCTTTTGGCGCCTCAACGCCAAGCCGCTCGAATATCTCAGGATGCCTAAGCGGGAGTTCTATCATCTCCCTGACTTTCCTGACCTCGTCCCCGAGCCCGCCTATGTCCTCATATGAGACCCTGGGTATGTAGGGAAGCTCCTTTGCTGGCTTATCGCTTATTTCTATCTGGGTGCCGTCAGTGATTATAACTGAGTCGCTCACCGGCTTAATGGAAATTACTATAAGGTCTACCCTGCGTCCCATGATATTCAGTTCTACCGCATCCCCTCTTGAGATGACGCGGCCATCCAGGTTATGGGCAAGGTACGACTCCCCCCCCTGTATCTTCAGGGGCTGTGTGGGTGCGAAGAGTATTTTCTCAGCAGGCGCGGTCTGTATCCTGCGCACCTGAACCCTGTCGTCAATACTGACGCCGGCATTACGCCTGACTGTCCCATCCACGCGTATTATTCCCGTGTTGTTGTCTTCAGGGTATCCGGGCCATATCAGCGCAGCTGTTCTTTTCGTGCCTTCGATGCCTATGACATCCCCGGTCTGCAAGCCCAGTTCCCGTGCGACCTCAGGATCTATCCTTGCGATGCCTCTGCCAGCATCGTAAGATTTGGCTTCGCTGATCTTCAGACTAACTGTTTTGTCTTTCTTTTCCATAATAGCATTATATGTTGTATGTCTTATTTATATATGTATTCCAATCGTTTATTCGATATCTATCTTCTTTCCATTTGTACGTGGCGGTTCTTTGAGCTTGAGCGTAACTTCAAGCACGCCATTGTTGTATTTCGCTTTCGCGCTGTCTGGGTCGACTTGCGCTGGTGTATTTAACTTCTTATAGTATTTTCTTCCGCCGCTTTCGGCTTTTATTACTACTTCGTTCTCTGTCGCATTGACCTCGATATCCTCTTTCCCAGTTCCTGGCATCTCAGCCGTTATGTTGAGTTCATTATCTTTTTCGTTTATAATAGAACTTGTAAAGGGTTCCCTTACATCCTTGTCTTTCCCGACAGGCATAACATTCCCGAAGCGCTCTACATGCGGTAAGCCTTCAGGTCCTGCCTGTATGCTGAACCCGTAAACCTGCGGCTCTTTTCCAAGCGAGGTCATCATACGGTTCATTAGTTCGTTCATCTGTTCAAATTCTTTCTCGAATTCATTAAAGAATCCTTTTTCGGTTTTTCTCCAGTCTTTATACATATTTTTTCCTCCGATTTTTTTCTTTCAATCTATGCTGTAATTATTGCCATCCTGTTTTATCATATTTTTTCTATGCATTTTCTCAAGGTGTGCCTCGATCATGTATTCAGGTATTCCAAGCTGCATGGAAAGCGCGCGCTGGTTCATGGGACCCTTGAGCAGGGCATAGAGTATCTCTGCCTCAACAGGACCATCTGCGACTTCCCCGATAGCGCCCATGCACTGTCCCATCGCATCCATGATGCTTGCCTGCACCTGCTGGTACTCAAGCATTATCCGCTGACTTTCCTCTGCCAGTTCATGTATCCTGATGTACATGGATTTCAGGTCTGAAAGTGCAGGAGGGGCTCTGACCTGATGTTGGGGCACAGATTCTGCTGTGATGATCGTTGTCGCCATTTCAAAGGAGTACGGTGACACAAATACTTCCAGCCGCATGTTATCTGCGATATGGAAATACTTGCGCCGCTGTTCATCCACGTTGGCTTCTATTAGACCTGCTCGCACGAGGAGCTCAAGATGTCCGAGGATCGCTTTCGCGCCCACATCAAGCCTCTCTGCTATTTCACTCATATAGCATGGGCGGCTTGCAAGGAGGTGCAGGATCTTCCTGCGGTTCTCGTTCCCGAGTATATCCAACAATTGTGCTGATTCCATATTTGTGCTTCACCCCAGGTTAGTGACTTGAGGTTACTAACCTTAAGTTAGTGTTAGTGGTATATAAAACTTACGTAGGCTAATAACCACGGCAAAAGTATATAATAGAAAATTATATGTAATAATAAAATAGTAATATGTGGTTCTATATGTATATTTTGACATCAGAAAAAATGAGCCATAAGAGATTTGTTCATGTTCAATCGGTACTTCCGCAGGAAGATGTAATCGCATTAAAGAAAAAATCAGGTGAGTCCTCTATTAAAGAAGCCATTGTTAAGGCTGTTAACCATTATTTAAAATGTGTGGTCGAATGATCTTGTTAACAAACACCATTAATCCCGCAAATCATAATTTGAATTTGGATAAAACAATCCAAGAAAATTTGCATGCTCATTAGATTTAAATACAATTAGACTTCAGTCAGAAGTGAATGGGAATACAATGGAATTAAATATTATGGTCACAATTGCCAGATGTGGACTTGCATGCGAAATATGTAAGCATTTCAATAAGGAATGCCTTGGTTGCGAAAAGGAATATTCATTCAATAATAGATGCCTAATTTTCAATTGCTCCGAAGAAAAGAATATTAAATACTGTCTTCAATGCATGGAATACCCTTGTAGACTCATGGTTGGTTTATCAAAATCCTATTGTCCGGTCTATTCGGGACTTAAATCAAAATTCACAACATATAAAAACCTGTCAAAATCATAATCCACATTAATTCCTCCTCTTTTTTTTCGAGATGAATCCTAAGATTCCATATTCTCCTCTGGAACGGGTCATCCAAAGCATTCGTTACAACCTTAAAGTTATTCTATCCTTTTCATCTCACCCTGAAATCAGGGTCAACCTCTTGTCTATTTTTATTCTCTGATCATCACCAAAAAAACATTAAACAGGGCAAATCTTGCCTTTACTCCTCAAAGAATGTCATTATCTTAACGATTAATACCTATAAGACTTATATTGAAACTCATGGCAAAACCAAAAGACAGGCAGGTTATGGAAGCGCTTGGAAAAACGCGCGTAGTTGTAGAGGATGGAAAGGTCGTTGAAGTGGGAGAACCGCAGACCGAATATTGCCCAATATTTGATAAAGTGCGCGGGATAAAGAAATTTTCTGGAAAGACCGCGAAGGAGAATATCGAGTTTCGGATGAAGGATTTCGGTTTGTTCACAGGTGACAGGGCTATCGAAATGGAGATATTCGTGGGTTTTGGGGCAAGTGAGACTTTTATGACGGGGCTTCGCCGCGGGCTCCTTGATACCTGTGTGACCGCATGTGACGGCGCAGGGACAGTGATCACAAGCAACCCGAAGCTTGCACAGGGCATGGGTTCCCGCATCTCAGGGCTTGTTGAGACAACTCCTATACCAAAGCTCATCGAAAGGATACAGGAAGTGGGGGGAATAGTGCTTGACCCGCAGACTGCGGCTCTTGACCAGGTTGCAGGCATAAAGAAAGCCATCGCGCTTGGGTATAAGAAGATAGGCGTTTCTGTTACTAATGCAAAGGATATGCGCGAAATCCGCGAGCTTGAGAAAAAGCATAAGGTGCAGGTTATCAGTTTTGGCGTCCATACTACGGGCATGTCTGAGAATGAGGCAAAGGAGTTCATTGACCTTGTGGACATGACCACAGGCTGTACTTCAAAATGGATCCGCGGATGCATTGCAGGAAAGACCATAGCCCAGTTCGGGACTGCGATACCAATATTTGCGATCACCCAATGCGGGAAGGAAATGCTGCTTGAGAGAGCAAAAGAGGTTACCGACCCGATACTTATCAATACGATGAAATTGCCAGTGCAGCCTGATGAGAAGCAGCCAAGACCGCTGATTTGATATCTCGTCATTCGTCATCAGTCAAGAGAAAGATCATAAAAAAGAACACGGATTGCGCGCAGTACACACGACCACTTATGCCAGCGCACTGGCATACGTGTGCACGCAATAGACTGGCGTGACAGTCGACGCGGATACACACGGATCCGTGAAAATCCGCGCCATCCGTGTTCCTCGTTATGATGGAGGCGCCGTTTCATATGCGTCGCAAAGATAAGTTTAAAACGTTTGGATTTTAACTATGGCACGTATGTTGCGGCATATCCCTGGATTGATGGATAAAGGCACTCCTGTAAGCCTGCTTTTTACCGGGGAAGATGGAGAAGACTCCTCCCTATTATACTGCGAGCTTATCCAGAAAGCCCGACATGGCAAGTCTTTTCTAGTAAGAACGCAGGGCTGCAAAGTGGGTGCATACGTGCTTGGGGAAAGCGGAACAAGCCCTGAGGATTACTATTTTGATTCAGGGCGATACATGAATAAACCGGCGGCAAAGAGCGCTGTTTCTTCTCTTCACAAGCTGGAAAATAGAAACAGCTCAATGAAAATAGCTCCATACAGAGGGGAGGATTTCGATATCCTCATCCTTTTTCTCAAGCCCGAGCGCGCCATGAGGCTCATCCAGGCATACACCTTTGCGCGCGGCGATCCGGTCGAGATAAAAACCGGCGGCATTGCATCGATATGCAGCGACTGTACTGCATATCCCATGCAGGGGAAGCCGGGGATATCGCTGGGATGCAAGGGCTCGCGAAAGCACACAGGTTATGCTGATGAGGAAGTCGTTGTGGGGATACCTTTTGAGATCGCAGGGGAGATCGAGGAAGCTCTGGGGAAAATTCCCGGAACTTTTGAATAATAAAAAAATTAAAAAATTGATGTTGAGCTATTCACCCAACATCCCAATGTATCGAAAAAGACTTTAACGCGCCGCTTTCGCAACACGCTCGATATTATCTTTCTTGCCCATGGCAAACCCTTTAACATCATAGTTCGCCGCGGCGATGATCTCATCAGCAAGGGAATCAACAAGGGTTTTCTTTTTTCCGAATGCAGCCTGCTGCGCACCCTGGCTAATTAACCTGAGCGCTGTATCAACCCTGCGCTGCGGGGCTGTATCAACCGACTTCGGGACAGCGATGCCTCCGTACTGCAGTCTGACAGTTTCTTCCCTGGGACCTGCGTTCGCGATCGCGTTCACAAGTATCTGTATCGGGTTCTGTCCGGTTTTCTTATTAATGATCTCAAAAGCATCCTTAACTATCATATTCGCAGTGATCTTCTGCCCTGTGTTGTACTCTTCCCGCATCATTTTGTTGACAAGCCTCTCAACGATGCTAATATTAGATTTGGCAAACTGCTGTTTTGCGTTCTTTCCACCGCTGTGCGGGATGAATATGGGCGCAAGATTGACGTAACCCCTGATACTTGGGTCTTTGACTTCAACTTCAGAGAAATCCCATTGTCCATATAATTTGTGCATATTATCTCACCGGTTTTTCCTTCTTTCCGAGAACCATCTGCCTCAGGTCCACGTTATTCACAGAAACGACTTTCCAGCGAACTCCGGGGATATCACCCATGGCGCCGCCCATCCGCCCGCCTATACCTTCAACAACAACCTCATCGTGTTCGTCTATGAAGTTGATAGCGCCGTCCAGAGGACAGAATGCTGTTACCTGTTTTCCGTTCTTGATAAGCTGCAACCTGATGCATTTTCTAATGCCTGAGTTAGGCTGTTTGGCTTCGATCCCGACCTTTTCAAGAGCAATACCCCTGGCACGGGGCGCCCCCGCAAGCGGATCAGCCTTTACATCAAGGTTAAGAGCCCTCCGGCTATAATTGATATCGCTCCATCTGAATTTCTTATGCTCGCTCTTGAGTTTCCGAGCGGCGTACATTCCTTTTCCCAAGTTTTTTCCTCCGTAAAGCCCCGATATGACCCCGTATTTAAATACGGGGACTAAAGGGGTCTTATTGAATTATTACATCATCTATATTATGGTGCCTCGCGGAGAGCTTTTTTACTTTTTCGATGTTTTTGCCGTCTCTCCCGATGGCAAGACCTTTCTCTTTAGTAAGTACTTCTACATAAGCTATGCGCTTGTCGTCCTTAACTATAAAGTTTATGTTCTTTATAGAAACGGGATGAAAGGCATTCTTAACGAACTCTGCAGCGTCGTCAGAGTGTTCGATGATCTCAACATGCTTACCGATTGTTTTCTTTACGCGATTTATATGTTCTCCGCCTTTGCCGATAGCAAGTCCCATATCCCCGCTCTTTACTACGAATATCAATCTGTTGTTCTCAGAATCTTCAAAACAATCCCGTGCACTTGCTCCAGTCATGCTCTCAAATAATGCTATATATCTTATTCCATCCGTGCTTAGTTTCACTTCACTCATTCATGCTCCCGAAAGAAAGTATATCGGAATCTCCGGGTTCCAGCACGGCAAGCGCTGAAATCGAGAATGGTTTGCCGCACGCGACACCAAGGTCAACCCCTGACCCTGAATATTTTATTATAGCAGTTCCCTTGAGTTCTAAAAGATTCTGTTCCGCGCAGGCTGATGAGACCACAACGACCTGTGCTTTCCCTTTCTTTATAGCATCCCGTGTTTGTTTTATTCCTATGACAACTTTACCTGTGGACAGGGCGCTTCTTAATACTTTGCTGATATCAGTTTCCATGATTATACTCCTTTAACTGGTTTTTTTGCGATCAATTTAACATTTCCGGTACCCAGCCTTATGGGCTGACCAACTATTACATTTTCTGTTACTCCACGAAGTTCATCTACATCACCGGCAATACCTGAATCCAGCAGGTGGCTGACCGTAACTTCAAATGCTGCGCGGGCAAGAACACTTGCTTTTTCGCCTGAGATACCGTGCCTGCCTATGGGCTTTACCTCTCCGTCAACAGTCATGATATCTGCGACAAGCATTATATGGCGCACGTCAACGTTCAGACCCTGTTCCTTTAATGTCTCTGTAGCTTCATGGATTAGGGCTGACCTTGCTGCTTCTATCCCCATTACTTCGTATATCTCATTAACATTGTTGGTCCTTGTCCTGGTAGGATCTACACCGTATATCGCAAGCACTTCCTTGAGAGTAGAACCTTCGGTATACAGGACATATTCTCCGCTCTCTTCTTTCCTGATGACGACCCTTTTTATTCCCTTGATGCCCTTTAATATCACGGAATGCACGCTTTTAACAAGCTGCAGGAGCTGCCTATAAGAGGGTTCCTCTGGTTTCATTATCAACGTGTCCCCGGTGATATAAGATGACACATCGAGTTCCTCGTTGATCTTATCAGAAACCTCTTTTGCTGTCATATTACGCTGAAGAAGGGCTTTTTTATTAAGTTCGACAACTACTTTCATGTCCGTGATGTCCGTGGACATGCTGCCAAGAACGCCAATGTAGGTAGCTTCGATCTTCCATGCAAGTTCACGGGCTTTATCCCTATCGAACGCATAATCCTTTTCAAGGAAAATGGTCATCATCGGAGTACTCGGGTTTTTCCTGGCATCCACTATCTCTATCAACCGCGGCAGACCCAGCGTAACGTTGATCTCTGCTACGCCTGCGTAGTGGAACGTTCGCATCGTCATCTGTGTGCCCGGCTCCCCTATGGACTGTGCCGAAACAACGCCCGCTGCTTCACCCGCTTCAATTTTTGAATAATCATATGTGAACATCGTGCGTTTTATGATCTCATCGAACTGCTTCTGTGTGAGCTTAACTGTCTTAAGCTCGCGAAGCAGATTATCCTTAACCCTCTGTGGTAACAAAATATCTCTAACAGTTCCCTCTATGGTTTTCTGATCTAAACTCATTCTTTCACCCCTTTCACTGAATCAATAATGCGCCTGATTGCATCGGGTTTACTGAAATCGCTGTTCATGGGATTGATGCCATCCTCCCCGTATTTGAACTGGATGATCATCTTTCTGGTATCCCTGACAGTCCCGTCGTACTGAACTTCCAGGTCCTGAAGGGCATTCACAAGCCGCCTCTGGAGGTAACCTGACTGGGATGTTCTGACCGCTGTGTCCACCAGACCTTCGCGTCCTCCGATGGCGTGGAAGAAATACTCAGTGGGAGATAGACCGCTCTTGTAGCTGGCTCTTACGAATCCATGAGCTTCGGCGCCAAGATCGTTGCGTTCGAAATGTGAAAGCGTCCTGCCTGCATAGCCTCTTTTAATACGCTCGCCTCTTACTGCCTGCTGGCCAACGCATGCAGCCATCTGAGTAAGGTTCAGCATCGAACCCCTGGCTCCGGACTTTGCCATTATCACTGCTGAATTATCCATTCCAAGATGATGCCCTGCAATATCACCTGTTGAGTCTCTGGCTTTGCTCAACTCTTTCATTATCTCCATCTCAAGCGTCTCAGCAATCGTTCGTCCCGGAAGCTGTTCGAGTTCTCCCGCCTTGTATGCTAAAATCAGTTTTTCTACTTTGTCCCTGGCATGATCAAGGACATCATTGATCTGATTCTGTGCATCTATGGGAATGAATTCATCATCTATACCGAAACTGAATCCCCCGTGCATGATAGCTCTGATAGCAAGCTTGGTCGCATCGTCGATAAATTTGCAGGCAATTACAGGATTGAATTCCTTCATGAGTTTATCAAGTATCACGCTTTTGAAAGCTCCTATGGCTTTTTCATCGATGGGTCCCATTTCAAGTATCCCATCTTTAATGACCACATACGAATCTTTTTCGCAATCCACACCCTTGCAGGTATCGCATTGTTCGCATATCTCTGATTTGAACTGAAGATTGAGACCTTTCGGAAGAATATGGCTGAATATCTGTTTTCCAGTCCAATATGGCCGCTTCTTCTCCTCTCCCGCTGGAGTGTACAGTTCGCGGATCTCGGATTTCCCGAGGAGTTCCAGGGCTTCGTTCTTGAATATCTTTTCTTTGCTGTTCGTGAGCAAAAAGAGCCCTGTGATGTGGTCGTGAATACCTCCTATGATAGGTCCTCCAAACCTTGGGGACAGGATATTTTCCTGCACGTGCATCAGGATCTTTGCTTCAGCCAGTGCTTCCTCGTTCTGCGGTATGTGCATGTTCATCTCGTCGCCGTCAAAGTCAGCATTGTATGGAGGACATACAGCAGGATTTAACCTGAATGTCTTATTTGGTAAAACTTTTATCTCGTGAGCCATTATGCTCATTCTGTGAAGCGAAGGTTGTCTGTTGAACAGAACGATATCTCCGTCTTTTATCTGTCTCTCGACTTTCCATCCCAGTTCTACCAGGTCAGCAAGTTCACCACAGTTCTTATCCGTGATCTTCACGCGGCGTCCATCGGCTCTTATGATATAATTGGCACCCGGATGATTTTCTGGACCCCGCCTCACATATTCTTTTGCCTCATCGAAATTCCTTGGGGTCACGAACATTGTGCTGGTAAGTTCTTTAGCTATTTCAAGGGGTACACCCACCTCGAATATTCGCAGGTTCGGGTCAGGCGAGATGACAGTTCTTGCTGAGAAGTTCACTCGTTTGCCTGACAAACTTCCCCTGAACCGCCCTTCCTTACCCTTTAAACGCTGCGATAACGTCTTCAATGGCCTTCCAGACCTGTGCCTTGCCGGAGGCACGCCAGATACCGCGTTATCAATAAATGTAGTCACATGGTACTGCAGAAGTTCCCACAGGTCTTCGATAATAAGCTGCGGTGCTCCTGCTTCCCTGTTTTCCTGGAACCTCTGGTTAATGCGGATAATGTCCACGAGTTTGTGTGTAAGGTCGTCCTCACTTCGCTGACCTGATTCCAGGGTGATAGACGGGCGCATCGTGACTGGAGGCACCGGAAGTACTGTAAGGATGATCCATTCTGGGCGCGCATTTTTAGGGTCCATTCCGATGACTTCAACATCCTCATCTGTCATTTTTTCAAGACGCGACCGGATATCTGTGGGCATCATCTTATGGTCTTCTTTATGACCTTCTTTATAGATGTTGAATTTACCATCTTCTGTCTTCACCATGAATGAATCGGTTTTTTCGCCGTTGATCTTCAGAGTTGCATCGGTTTTTTCATCGTTCATTATCAGCGAAAGAGACTTTTTACCGGTTGACACCTTTATTGTTAAACCGTTACTGGACTTTTCAATATTCGGATTTTTTAACCAGTCAACTTCATAATTTTTGATCAGAAATTCGATGAATTTATTACTTTCTTTTCCTGAAATTTCATCCCAGTTGAACAATAATTTATTCTCTTCAATTATTTCAATATAAGTAGTGGGTTTCTCGAATTTGACTTCTGGCTGTTCTTCACCGCAGTACTGGCATGTCCCTGATTTTCGCGCTTCCTTGAATACCTCATTAACGATATCCTCTGCTGATTGCCCCATATTCCGCAGTGTTTTTATCTGTTCCAGATATTTCACTTTCTGGTCAGGAGACAAAAGCAGAGCCCCACATTTCCTGCAGGTAGCCCTCAGTATCTTGCGTATAAGTTTTGCAAATCCGACATGAATTACGGGAGCAACAAGCTCGATATGCCCGAAATGACCAGGACATTCACCCGCCCTGCCTCCGCAGGTCTTGCACCTCAGACCCGGGTCGATAACGCCCAACTTTGTATCCATCAAACCCATCTCGATCGGAAAACCGTCATCGTCATAGGTATCTGCCGTAATGACGCGCGTGACACTCATCTTCCTGAATTCCTTGGGGGAAATTAGTCCGAATTTTATTTCTTTTATTCTTTTTGGGGTTCCTATTACCATGATTTCCTCCTACACCGCATCCTCAAGCACAAGCCGCGGCGCAACTCCGAGTGATATGATCTCATCAAGCAGTAACTTGAATGCGTAGCTCATCTCTGCAGGATATATATCGATCTCCGCATTGCAGTTGTGGCACACCGTTATGTTCCTTCTCTTATCGAGGGTGGCGATCATTCCGCAATGGGTACATACGTATTCAACGACCCTGTCAGATTCATCCAGCAGACGTTCCTTCAGTGCCATGGCTGCACCATGTCCTATTAACACATCACGTTCCATTTCTCCGAACCTGAGACCGCCTTCTCTTGCCCTGCCTTCTGTTGGCTGTCTTGTCAAAACCTGTACTGGACCGCGCGACCTTGCATGCATCTTTGAGGAGACCATGTGGTATAATTTCTGATAGAGGATAACCCCCACGAAAATATCTGCCTGGATCATGTTACCGGTTATTCCGTCATAAAGCACTTCTTTTGCAGTATGAGAATATCCGAACCTCTTCAGGGCATTCCTGAGTTCTTCTTCAGATGCTCCTGAAAAAGGAGTCCCATCGATCTGCCTTCCTTCGAGAGAACCCACCTTACCACCGATCATTTCAAGCACGTGTCCTACGGTCATTCTTGAAGGGATGGCATGAGGATTAACTATCAGGTCAGGAACTATCCCGTTCTCTGCAAATGGCATGTCTTCGTGAGGTACTATCAGACCGATAACGCCTTTTTGTCCGTGCCTTGATGCGAATTTATCACCTATTTCCGGCACTCTCTGGTCTCGCGTCCTGACTTTTGCAAGTCTCGAGCCGTTCTCAGATTCTGTAAGTATGACGGTATCGACAATCCCTTTCTCGTTAGAGCGCATCGTGACAGAGCTCTCTCGCCTCTGAAGAGGACTTATGCCCAGTTCAGTGGGTTCTTCGAGGAACCTGGGGGGACTTGTTTTTCCTATCAGCACATCGTTTGGTCCTACAGGTATTTCTGGGTTTACAAGTCCATCGCTGTCCAGTTGTTTATATACCTCAGCACCTCGAGCACCTCTTACTTCCGCATCAGGTATCTCGAACTTGTCTTCCTGCCCTCCAGGATACTTGCGTTCCTCGCCTTCGTTCGTCCTGAAGAAATGGCTCCTTCCAAGACCGCGCTCAATCGAACCTCTGTTGATAACAAGCGCATCTTCGATATTATAGCCTTCATACGACAATACCGCGATCACGAAGTTCTGTCCTGCAGGTCTCTTATCAAAACCTATGGCTTCGGCTGTCTGCGTGCTTACCATGGCTTTCTGTGGGTAATGGAGAACATGCGCCCTTGTGTCAGGGCGAAGTTTCATATTTGGAGTTGACATGCCCAGACACTGCTTTATCATGCCTGCGCCCATGGTATTCCTGGGAGATGCATTGTGTTCTGGAAAAGGCACCATGCCTGTGCATATGCCCAGTATCAGCGCCGGGTTGATCTCAAGATGCGTATGTTTCTGGGTGATATCCTTTTCATCTATTGCAATAAGAGCGTTCTCTTCCTCTTCAGCATCAAGGATCTCTACAAAACCCTCACTGACGAGATGGTCAAAATTGATCTCTTCTTTTTTTAGTTTCTCGATGTGTTCTTTAGTTACAAGAGGGGTGCCGTTCTTAACGATTATGGCAGGACGTCTTGCTCTTCCGGGGTCTGAGTTAATATATATTTCGTTGGTATCTTCAACGAACGTAATGTTGACCTGTCTCTTGATCTCGCCCTGCTGGCGTTTTTTTCTGAATTGATTAACAAAATCTCTGGGATTATCATGGGTTCCCATAAGTTCGCCATTCAAGAAAATCCTTGTCTTATTCACTGAAATCAGCCTCCGGTTCTTCTTCAGGTTCAACTTTTATGTCTTCTTCCTCAAGCGCTTCTAATTCTGTAGCATAAGTTGTCGGAACTTCTTCCATTTCCGCAAGATGAGGTATTATCGGAACTATGCCCATTTCAAATAGCATGATCTTGAACTGTTTATCATCACCTGCGCTTGTTGATATCTCGACTAGCTGGGCAAAATTCTTCACAAGACCGCAATTTGGTCCTTCAGGCGTTTCTGATGGACACACCCTTCCCCACTGCGTGGGGTGTAGGTCACGCGCCTCGAAATGAGGTTGAGAGCGTGACAGCGGTGAGATCACCCTTCTAAGATGGGAGAGCGATGCAATATAATCTGTACGGTCAAGAAGCTGTGATACGCCTGTCCTGCCCCCTACCCAGTTTCCTGTTGCAAGAGGATGCACAAGACGTTCTGTGAGTACATCAGAACGCACAACTGTGGCAACGTTGAGGTCCCTGTTCCTCATGCTGGCTCTTTCAAGCTGGTATTTGATATCACGTGTGAGCCTGTTGAACGAGACCCTGAAAAGGTCTTCCATCAGGTCGCCCGCAAGTTTTAGCCTTTTATTAGCATAATGGTCTTTATCATCGCTTTCCCTCTTGCCAAGCGCAAGTTCAAAGCATGCCTGCGCCATTCGTCCAAGGAACTGCGCTTTAAGTAACCTGTGCGCTTCATCGTTGCCAAGGTGTGGAAGCAGGTATCTGTCAATAACGTAATTTGCCCTCTTTATCTGGTAATCCCTTGCCTGACCTGAAGCGACGCGAGTGCCTATTTTCTCCATGGCTTTTTCTTTGTCAGCAACTTCTGCTTCTTCAAGGTTCTCGAGCATGAATTTGACTATTTCAGGATCGTTCGATACTGCGTTCACGATGTCCTGATCTGTTTCAATACCAAGCGCTCTGACAAGAGTTACAAAATTTATCCTGCCTGATATCGAGGGGAATGAGACTTCAAGAATGGACTTTCTGTTCCTTTCAACAACAACAAGGGCACGGTAGCCCCGCCTCTGTGAGAAAACTTTTGCAACTTCTATATTTTCGCCGTATCTTTCTTCGAATTCGACAAGTATCTTGTTCGGAGCAAGGTCTTCAAGCGTGGTAATTACTCGTTCAGTGCCATTGATTATGAAATATCCGCCCGGATCCTGGGGATCTTCTCCAAGTTCCACCATATCCTTTTCAGTAAGCCCGACAAGATTGCATTTTTTTGACCAGATCATCATCGGCATAGACCCGATCTCAGCTTCTTTTTCCTCTTTTTCACCTTCAGGGCTTACGATCGTCATTCCAAGAGAAATCGGAGCAGAATATGTGATGTTTCGAAGCCGCGCTTCGGTGGGATAAAGTTTATCCACCGCGCCATCTGCTTCTCTAACTACCGGATGACCCACATGGATATTTCCGAGACGGACGTATGTCCCTTCTATATCAGTTTCGATAATCCTTTGTTCATCAATAACTTTTTGAAGACCGTATTCCAAGAAATCATTGAAGGAATCTACATGATGTCTCACTATTTTATCACTTGTAAAATAAGCTTTTGATAACACTCTTCTATCTAACATATTTCCTCATGGTCCCAGATAATTCATGCTATAACTAACCGGTAGAAAATGGCTTTACCTGCAGTCTGGCTGTCCCGTGTGATGCGGACAACATCTCCCACTTTTGCCTGTGTTTGCACTGCAGCAGGGTCTGTAACACGGATCTTAGGCATCTGTTCTTTTTCAATATTATATTCTGATAATGTTTTTGTTAATTCGGTTTCATCTATGATCTCATGTTTCGGCACCATTTTATGTCCTAATGGATTGAAATCTCTTCCTTTATTTTCTTTCTCCTTCATGCAGTTTCCTCCAGAACAAAACGGGCTCGGAGGGATTTGAACCCTCGACCATCGGGTATCTTTTCTTTCGAATAAAAGCCCGGTGCTCTGCCTGACTGAGCTACGAGCCCAAACATTCTATCATCTGATTTAATGAATATGCTGTCAATCAGGGATAATAAATGATCATTAATAAATTGCAAGTTGTGTTAAAACCTCGTGGACGTGCGCCCCTTGAACGACCTATTATAATTTAAACCTTTCTCTAATTTCATCTTACAAAAATTTTTCTTTTCCATCTATAAATCATATCTTTCCCACAAGGTCCAGAAGAGCTGCCATGGGATCTTTTGCCTTGATGACACCTGATGCCAGCAGGACGCCAGCGGTTCCAAGTTCAAGTGCTGCAACAACGTCCTCTCCTTTAGATATCCCTGCCCCGCAGAGTATTTTTACCTCAGGATCTATTTTTTTCACGGCCGCCACTGACCCTCTGACTATTTCAGGGTCCGCCTTAGACACCGGAATTCCCGAACCGATCAGCTCAGGAGGTTCGATCGCTACAAAATCAGGGGATAGCGCTGCTGCAGCCGAAGTGACTGCAATATTATTCGTACAAACTATCGTTGTCAGTCCAGCTTTTTTAGCAGCTCTCACGGCTGAATCTATATCCGATAATAAAAGACGGCGTTCTGAGTGGTTTATCAGTGTCCCGCGTGCTCCTGCTTCCCTGATACACTCTGCTGTGATATGACCTGTGAAGCTGCCTGCTCCAGCGCCGTCTAAATGCTGCGCGAACACCGGTATCTTTACAGATGATGCCACCCTGTATATATCAGGAATTTGAGGGATTGCAACTATACCTACGCCGTGGTCCCGACCCACTTCCTCGCAATACTTAGCTATCCTTACCGCTTTTTCGCCTGTACTTTCGGCATATGTCTTAAAATTGACTACTATGAGCGGCTTCTTCATCGAGTGCATATTGAAAAAAAAAAATTAATCCAGATACACTTCTTCGTGGGGATGCACAACTATGCCGTTAGGGGTTATTTCACATGGATGTACACTCTGACTGTGGATTGAGCCCCTCATCTTGAAGATCTCAACACTTCTTACTCTTACATTTTTCTTGCGGTTATAGTACAATACGATCGTACCTTCAGTGACAAATGTTTCAACGCCGAACCTGCTTGCATTGTTCTCGTCTATTATCTCACATGTCAGCAGGGAAGTCAATCCCAGGATCTCAAGTGTTGTGCTTAATTTCAGGAGTTCTACCCTTATCTTTGCAGGGTCTCCGAGATAAAAACCGATAGATGTAGTGCCGTCTACAAGAGCGCGCTTTGCATCTATGTCTTCCTGGATAGCTATTATCTGGTCAAGCATGGAACGCATATCAAACGGTCTCACGTCCACGTATTTTTCATGTGATGGGATGCCGATCTTTGTTGAACATGCATCCAGAATGGCTAGTTTGCCTTCTTCTTCCAGCGCCTCAAAGTCCCAACCGAACTGTTTTACGTTCTCCCTGACCTGTTCAGGACGCTCTTCAGTGGCGATATAAATACCATTTTCCCCGTATTTTGTAATACCATTATAAAGATATTGCAGTCCGAATATGGTTTTACCCGCGCCTGCAGTCCCCGATAGAAGGTATGACCGATTTCTCAGTATCCCACCGCTGCA
>JBDROC010000116.1:0-2268 GCA_043810475.1 Methanobacteriota archaeon
TGCTTCGTGATACGAAGCGTACGGTCATACAATTCGCCAAAACCAAGATTCTGCAGATATATTACCGTATCTGCCAAAAATAACGGCATTGCAGATCCATTGTCGGTATGGGTACCGTTTGCAGGTTCTTCAATCACGATCAAAGAAGTTCCAAGATTTCGCAATTCCTGAAAAATGGTACTGAGGGATTTTCTGTTCTCTTTATCTGAATAAAAAGTGGGATAGGTCAGAGGATCAATAACAATCCTCTTGCAATTGGGTGGAAGTGAGCTCTTGATCATCTCTGCAAGATCAAGAGATGGGAATGTCAGGTCCTCTCCAAAAATATGGATTATTTTAAGATTTTCCTGTTCTATCTGGTTTTTGATACCACCCCATCCAATATCCATGCAGTCTCTCAATATCTGTTTTTCTGACATCTCAAAAGAAACAAATAGTATCTTTTCACCATGATTGATAGCGTTTAGAGAATGTTGAAGAGCAAAAGTGGTTTTTCCAACCCCGGCCCCACCTCTTATAACATTGATAGTATTCTCTCGAAAACCGCCACCCATCAGGTCATCCAGACCATATATTCCAGTAGGTACTCGCTCATTTTTCATCTTTACCAATCTGACAAATATATGTTTAGTGACTTATTTATACTTTTGCTATTATAACTGGTTCTTTAACTACGGTCTCCTTCGATATTCTCATTCGGCAGAGCAAAACCCTCAGACTTCGTGCCATTATCCTCTTCTATTAATTTTTCCACTTTTTGCCTGGCGCTTTTTAGCATGGCGTTACATTCTCTGGACAAAATTATGCCGTGCTCGAAAAGTTCAAGGCTCTCATCAAGGGAAAGCTGTCCTTTCTCAAGTTTCTCAACTATGGTCTCAAGTTCCGCAAGCTTATCTTCAAAGCTTATTTCCATTTGCATTCCTCTTTATCATTTACATCACATTTGATCTTCCCATCGTTCACAAGGATATGGATCTCATCGTTTTTTTCTACATCACTGATGCTGCGTACCGTTTTTTTATCAGGAAGTTTCAAAGCTATGCTATAACCCCGTGAAAAAGTTCCGAGCGGGCTTACAGCATCAAGTTTACCGGTGCATGCTTTGAAAGCAGACGTCTTTGTTTCAAGCAGCTTTTCAATGCTGTACATCCTACGCTGTGAAATATCATCGATATACTGCATATAATTGGCAAGACGTTCCTGAAATAAATTTGGGTCCACGCACTTCCTGAGTTCAGCTGCGTGAAGGGACCGATCTCTGATATCGCGCCGCTGCCTTTCAATTAATATTTCCTTTAACCTCTTTATCTGATTGAATATTTCCTGCCTGTCCGGAACCGCCAACTCAGCAGCAGCAGACGGCGTTGGGGCACGGACATCTGCCACAAAATCAGCGATGGTATAATCGGTTTCGTGCCCCACTGCTGAGATGATGGGGAGCTTTGAGCGAAAAATAGCCCGCGCCACAGCCTCTTCATTGAACGCCCACAGGTCTTCCAGCGAGCCTCCGCCCCTTCCCAGGATAATGATATCAACGTCCGTTTTATTAAGAAGTTCAATAGAGTGGACTATGCTATTGGCGGCATATTCTCCCTGTACCATTGTTGGGATGAACAATACTCTCACCGGGTACCTTCTTTTCAGGACTGTCAGTATATCATGAAGGACAGCTCCGGTTTCCGAAGTGGCAACCCCGATCTTTTTTGGGAACCGTGGCAGCGCCTTTTTATGTTCGGGCGAGAAAAGCCCCTCAAGCGCCAGTTTATTCTTTAATTGCTCATAAGCTTTGTAAAGCTCCCCGACACCATCTGGCCGTATTGCCCTTACCTTTAACTGGTATTGGCCCCTCTGCTCATATACATCCAGGTCTCCAAGAACCAGCACTTTCATGCCGTGTTCTGGCTCGAACCTGAGGTTCTGTCCGTGCCATTTGAACATTACGCATTGGAGGGAGCTGTTCTTATCTTTGAGAGTAAAATACCGGTGACCCGATGTATGGTTCTTGAAATTCGATATCTCACCCCGTATCCAGACGTCATTGAACTGCCCATTTGTAAGTATGCCCTTTACAGCAAGGGTGAACTCATGCACGGTGAAGATACCTTTTTCTTCAAAAAACATAATTCTAAATATCTCTCTACAGATATCTGCTTTACGATAGCGGTGCGAAAGTATTGCCTCAGGATAGATAGCTATCAAGCGATAAGATCCCTTCGATCTCCTCTTTATCGATCGCAGCTTCGAAAATAATGCTCTCTCTCACATGGA
>JBDROC010000117.1:0-6197 GCA_043810475.1 Methanobacteriota archaeon
CCGTTCTCAAGAAGATGTGTTGCGAACGAGTGGCGGAGAGTGTGTACGTGCACAGGTTTATCGATGCCGGCGCGCTCGGCGGAGATTTTGATCGCATGCTGGATACCGCTTGATGACATTTTCCTGCCATTTATCGAAAAAATATAACCTTTTCTTCCTGCATTTTTTTTTTCGATGTAGTCGAGAAGGTCCTTCTTGAATATTTCAGAGACAATAAATATCCTGTCCTTTGCGCCTTTTCCAAGCCGTACCCAGCCTGTGCCATCATTCAGGTCAAGGTCACAGTATTGCAGGTTGATGCATTCCGAAAGTCGAAGGCCAGTGGAATAAAGGAGTTCAATTAAGAGCCTGTGCTTTATGTTTTCGGTATTATCGATGAGGTCTTTTATCTCCTTATGGGTCAGCACTATAGGCAGCTTTTTTGATGTTTTTGGCGTTTTTATCAAAGACATGTTTTTTCCAAGCATATCTGTATAGAAAAATTTTAATGATGCTTTTATGAGTGCGATTGAGGAATTTGATAGCGAATCGTCTGATATCTTGGATGCCAGGAACTCCTTTATATCATCGTCCTTTATCTCTTCGGGATCCTTTTTAATAAATTCAAGGAATTTGCGATTATAGAAAAGATACATCTTTGATGTCTGTTTTGAAAAGCCACGGAGTTTTAACTCAGTCTCAAGTTTTTTCAATTCGGGTGGAAGTTCAACTGGCATAACAGTTTGTATTTATGTGATTTAGTCATATATATTATTGCTTAGAAAAGGAACATTATGGCTACTATTCCATTAATGGAAATTAGTAAAATTCTATCGTATATTCGTTACTAAGGTTTACAAGTGAAAAAGTACGTATAATCTATCTTATACGTAGTTTTAGGGGAGATTCGGGTGATTTATCACTCAAAGTCCTGTTTTCAGGTGCTATCCTTAGGTCATGCGCGCTCAGTGCCTCTGAGCCTATGTGGCTTCATAAAAAAAATTTCCACAACACTATTTTTTAAGTATGGATGTACTACTCGAAGGTCAAACCCACTATATATAAATATAGGCTTATAATTTATTAAAAATATTATTTGTTTTTTTAAATTATTGAACTTTAAAAACTTTTTACCGTCACGGGATTTTAGGATATTAAATGCGTAACGTAATCTCCTCGAACATCTTGCGTAACGGAATTGTTTCATTAAGTTTCCGTAACGGATTTAAATCAACAGATTTCCGTTACGAGATTATATGGCTCAATTTCCGTAACGGGATAAAATCTCAAAATAAAAAAAGTTCCCGACGATCTGCCGGGTTGTTAACTTCCAGGAATAAGCACAGCGTTAATGCTGCCTTCCTGTCCTGGCCTGTTAGTCACTCGAGCAGGGCCGAGTTCAGTCTTTATAATAGCGCCTTTTGTTAATATATTTCGCCTGACAAAGTGAATGTTCGCGGGATTGCCTGAAACGGTCTCGATCTTAACTTTCTTTGCAGTCTTTGTTTTCGGGTCCGTAACTGTGACAGTTGAGTCTCTTAATAATCGTATCTTCTTTGTTCCGCCCAATGTTCTCTCGGTTTTTCTTATAGTCTCCCCAAGATGGGTGTTCGCCTCATCTCCACCAAGTTCATATCTTCTCTTGCTTCTTGCACTTATTATCCTACCGCTAGTGTATTTTCGTGTTGATTTACCTTGCCATCTCATATATTGATCCTCTTGGATTGTGAATTCATTAATTTAATTTTTATTCCTTCACGCAGTAATCTAATAAAAACTTATGCCTGGAATTACACAAATCCTGGTCTTGCTGATAGATTCATCGAGAGCGGGTTATTCTTGAACGGATATCCTGCAATATCTTTCGATACCCTCTCATTAAGTTCCAGCACCGTCATTTTTATATTTACTGGCTTATTCGGCTGAGATTCGCTCCTTACTGTAACTGTAACGCCTCCGCTTTTAACTTCTTCATCCCCGACAACAGCCACGTAAGGAACCCATTCTTTTGCTGCATCACGGATCTTCTTTCCCACTGTTTCCTCCCTGTCATCAACGTCAACTCTTCCGTTCAGCTTGCCTGCAACCTTCTGTGCGTATTCCATGTGTTTTTCCGTTACAGGTATAACTCGCACCTGCGTTGGTGACAGCCAGACAGGCAGCATTGGGACGATGCCCTTCTCGGAGTTCATGTTCGCCTTTTCAAGCAGGGCGTAGATGCACCGCTCGATAGCTCCACTGGGAGAACAGTGGAGGATGAAAGGTCTTTTTTCCGATCCGTCTGAATCGATGTACTTTATGCCGTATCTCTCCGCATTCTCAACATCTATCTGGACAGTTGAGAGGGCACTGGCTTTATTCAATGCATCGATAAAGTTGAATTCGAATTTAAGCACAAAATAAAAGAACCTCTGGTCCCAGAGTTCTATAAGCACTGGCTTGTTCACTATCTTTACAAGATTTACAATGAAATCCCTGTTCTCATTATAGAAATCACGCGTGAACCGTATGGCTACCTCATAATCATCAAGTGAAAGCCCGATCATTGACAGCACGTTGATGCACATATTATACTGCTCGTTAAATTGTGCTACTGCCTCATCCAAGTCTTTGCACAAAGTGTGCATATCAGGCATTGTAAAGGCACGAAGCCGACGGAGCCCTACAAGCTCGCCGCTCTGCTCTTTCCTGAAACTGTACCGTGTAAGTTCTACCATACGCAGCGGCAGGTTCCGGTACGAGATCGTCATGTCATGGTTCATCAGGAACTGTCCGAAGCAAGCCGCGAAACGCAGGAAAAGCATCTTCTTGTCAGCCTCTATGGAGTACTGCCGCGCAGGGAAGCGGTCAAGGTATTTTTTTAGTGTGGGATGGTTCATGTCGTACATTATTGGCGTTTCTACTTCCATGGCGCCTTTTTTTGCAGCCTCGTCAAGCACATAGTTCTCAAGCAGGCTCTTCACAAGCCTTCCTTTCGGGTAGAAGCGCATATTCCCGGAGTCAGAACCAGGTTCGTAATCAGCAAGCTCAAGCCGCCTCATGAGTTCCACGTGCGGTGGTATCTTATCAACAGCCCTGCTCTTATGTATCTCGTAGTTAACGAATTTCTTGAGGTTGTCATGTCCTGTATAATCAAAATCATCGGGTTTCAGAAGTTGCCCGTCCGGTGTGAGTATGTGCCAGTACGAAGTTGCTTTAGCTTCTGATTTCAGCGCTTCGGATACCACTTCCTCTTTCTCCTTGACAACGGTCACGCATTTTTGTTCGCCCAGCCTTATCGTTCTTGAAAGCTCTGAAAGAGGATGTCCCTTGCATTTTATGGTAAATGACTTGTACCAGCCAAATGGGGCCCGTTTTACCTCGAAAGAGGCTTCCTTAAGTCGTTCTTCAAGCTTTTTAAGTGTCTCGACCGCGGCTTTCGGGGACGCCAGGCTTGAACTCAGATGCGCATATGGATAGAGCATGACCCTGTTTGTCTTGACCTGATCTGTTACTTTTTTGATCTCTTCTGCGGTCTGCTTTATTGCATATTCGATATTATCCTCATCGCTTTTCTCCACAGCAATAAAAACGGTCAGAGCCTCGTCCATCCGTCCCTTTTTGAGGCTGTCTTCTATTTTTTCAGCTACTGGCGTACTTTTCTTAGTTTCGTATTCTATGTAATCTGAATGAATAAGTAGTATCTGCATCGTATCACTTTCAAGCCTCTACACTTCAACAATGCTTAAAGTTTTGTCGGTTTCTCCAATACTTTTAATAAAACTTGCCTTGATTGATATAAAACTAAATATATTTATTCCAACGATAGATTTATATAGTTTAATGCCAGACTTAGTGTCAGACACTTGGCGTACAAATGTCGTACGAATAGCGTACAGTTGTATGCCATCCAGCCTCCTCCCTTTGGGAGATATCAAAATGCAAAGAGTAACACTAAGGCTCCCGGAACAGCAATTAAAAATGATCGACATGTTAGTGGAATATGGTGAATTTCCGTCCGCAAGTGAAGCAATCAGGACGGCTATTAGAGATCTGATCGATCAGAGAAGCGTGAAACTGGCAGGCAGGATGGAATTACTAGGAAAAGTGCAGGAGCAGGCAAAACATGCTGATAGTTTCCTGCGAATGAAAGGAGAAGAGCAATAATACATCAATTGAGGGGATGAACATGGAATCATTTGTACAAGATGCATTAAAAATGGCAGAAAAAGAGCAGCTGTTGAAGAAATCTACATCATGCAGCGCAGAAGATATGGAAGATTTCGGGACGCCTAGGATCGTCGTAGTCGGATGCGGCGGTGGCGGAAATAACACCGTGAACCGTCTATATAATATAGGAGTAGCTGGCGCTGAAACTATAGCAATAAACACAGATAAAATTCACCTTGATATCATTCAGGCAGATAAGAAGATACTTATTGGAAAATCCATTACAAGAGGTCTCGGAGCAGGCGGTTTCCCGGAAATAGGAAGGAGAGCCGCAGAACTTGCGCGGGGTACACTTGAAGAAGTGCTGAAGAACGCGAACCTTGTATTTGTCACAGCCGGCATGGGCGGAGGAACAGGAACAGGCGTGGCTCCGGTAGTGGCGCAGATAGCCAAAGACCAGGGCGCAATAGTTATCGGTATGGTAACAAGCCCGTTCAGAGTAGAGCGTGCAAGGATGGTAAAAGCAGAAGAGGGTCTTGAGGATCTCAGGAATTGTGCTGATACCGTTATCGTGCTTGATAACAACAGGCTTCTTGACTATGTGCCGAATCTTCCGATCGACCAGGCATTCTCAGTTATGGATCAGTTGATATCAGAGACCGTAAAAGGCATCTCTGAAACCATCACACAACCATCGCTTATCAACCTCGACTATGCTGATGTCAGGGCGATAATGAAAGGAGGAGGACTCGCTGTCATGCTTGTAGGAGAAGCAAAAGGACAGGATAAGGCAAAAGAAGTTGTTAGAGCAGCTTTGAATCATCCTCTGCTTGATGTGGATACTTGCGGCGCGACGGGATGCCTGCTCCACATCACAGGAGGACCTGATATGTCTCTTCACGAAGCAGAACAGGTAGCATCTTCATTAACTTATGAACTTGACTCCCAGGCAAATGTAATATGGGGAGCAAGAGTAAGAAAGGATTACGAGGGTAAAGTACGCTGCATGGCTATAATGACCGGAATCAAGTCAGCCCAGATAATGGGTCCAGGCAGTGAGAAAATACCTTCAGCGGCAAGTTCTAAAGCATCGGGTTTGAAAACCAGGACCCCAATGGTCAAGGGACTTCATGGAATATCCATAATTGACCAGATAGTGTGAAATTATGAAATGCAAACACTCCCAGATCGATTGCGTCACGCGCATCATAAATAAGACATGGGAAGAATCGCGTGCGTGCGAGTATGGTGTATCCTGCAACTTTGAGGACAAAGAAATAAAGTTTGTAAAATTTTAAGGTCTGGCAACGAGGGTACTGCCAGGCCATTTTTTCTTTTTTTTAGTAATGCATAAGAATAATCTATATGCATGCTTATGTTAGAGTATGGATCCATCTGATATCCTGAAAAAATTTAAGAATAATGAGATAAGCCTTAGAGAAGCCGAAAGGCAGCTTAAGGTATCAAGTTATGAGCAATTATCCGGCATTGCCAGGGTGGATGTCCACAGAAAAAGGCGCACTGGCATCCCAGAAGCTATTATTGCTGACTGCAAGACCTGTGATGATGTGGTCTCTATTGCAAGGGTACAAATAAAAACCCAAGGAAGGGCTATTATAACTCGTGCAAGTGAGGAAAATTACAGGACCCTGTGCTCTCTTGCAGCGGAAATGGGTAAGGATATCAGATGGTCAGAACGAGCCCGGGTTGCTGTAATAGGCCTTCCAGCCGAAAAGACAGGGGGCAGGGTAGGCGTTATCTCTGCCGGGACTGCGGACATTCCTGTTGCAGAAGAAGCAAAAGAAATAGCTTGTGAGATGGGATGCGAGGTCACAACCATATATGACGTTGGAGTTGCAGGCATACACAGGTTATTCCCTGAACTTGGTAAGCTTGCTTCCGATGGAGTGGATGCAGTCGTAGTAGCTGCCGGACGCGAGGGAACGCTTCCCGCGATCGTGGCAGGGCTAATGGATGTACCAGTTATCGGTGTACCGGTTTCTACTGGTTACGGTGCAGGGGGCAGGGTGAGGCTGCGATCCTCTCCATGCTCCAGTCCTGTTCAGTGC
>JBDROC010000118.1:0-4329 GCA_043810475.1 Methanobacteriota archaeon
AGAACTTAAATGGAAGGGAAAAACACATCCCGTCGGCGAGAAGAAGCCAAATCCATGGGGACTGTATGATATTCATGGTAACGTCTGGGAATGGGTGAAAGATAAATGGCATGATGATTATCAAGATGCTCCGGTTGATGGCAGTGAATGGGAAGGTAATGATTTCTTCCGGATCGTTCGCGGTGGCAGCTGGAGCAGCTTCGGCGGGTACTGCAGGTCGGCGGTACGTACGGGTGTCTTCCCCACCATCCGTTCCGACGGCATTGGCTTTCGCCTTCTGAGGGTTTCGTAGCCGCTTTCCACTTTACCACTTACACACAATTTCGCTCAATAACGCAATGGCAGTACCAGCGCGCATCAGCCGCCAGCCCGCCCCAAAGACCCGTCCGAAGGACGGGCGCGCAAAAAAAAAGATATTTTTATGCCTGAAAATCCGCTCTAATCATGGATTTGCATCCCTATATATGTAAGAACATCCACTAAATTCGAATCTTCACCTATCATGACTTTTTTTCTGTCATGGACATGGTACGGGAAATTTGGGAAATTCTTATGATGCGGTGCATTATCCCATCGCCTGATCAATTTGTCATTTTTTTGCCAGTGATAAGAATATTCCCTCCAGTCAATCCCCTCTGCTTCAGATACATAAAGCGTAGAACCATCCTTAAGTGTTGCTATTGCTTTAATCATTTCAATGTCGGGTTCGATAAGGATTTTTAAAATTCGAACTTCAACAACAATTTTATGGCTTCTGAGCAGCGTAAGGTTCCTGGCTACAACCATTGAGATGACTCCTCATGAATGGATTTCCAGTAGTTGTATGCTGTGAAGTATGCTTTCCATTCAATATAGTCATCCCATTTTTCGAAGTTTTCTTTCTCTGCTGCTTTTATTTTCGATTGAAAATCCTCAAAATCCGTATGATATTTTTTCTCAAATTCCTTCATGGCAGATTCAAATTCCGCCATTTTGGACAGGCTCAGGTCATGGACTATATTAATAAGAGCGGATTTCTCATTTTTGTATATTCCGTGACGCACCAGACTTTTTATTGGGCTCCATACGTCTTTGGGGATTTCTACTGTTTCCATGACTAATCATCGACTATTAAAAATATCGATGCTTTTCTCCTGTATAATACTTTTGCTCAAATAAAAGTAAATTGTTTTATACTCTTAAATGAATAATGCATCGATCGTGATTACCGAATGAGCGATACAACGGCAAGGCGCTGCAAGAGGGAAATTCAGGCAATTTAAATTAAATAAAATCGATAAAAATGGACGCAGATATATCTAAGGAAACTCCAGTCAAACCCACTGTACTCCGTGAGTATGAGTTCTTCGGCGGATGCATCCGTGTTAAAATCTCTGTAAAAAACACATCGAGTTTATCCCTCCTCGATGCTGCGCTTGAGCTTGAGACAGATGAAAGAATACTTCATTTTGACCGCTGCGAGCCAGAGTATCCAGAGAAAAAGGGAAAGCTCCTTCTCGGTTCGATCTATCCCAATACCGACAGAACCGTCGCTTTTTATCTCGACCCTCTGATATGCGCAAAGGAAGGCACTGACGTAAACTGCCGCGTCAATTTCAAGGACGCCTTCGGAAGACCTGATTCTGTGTAGATGGAAACCCTGAAAATAAAAGTTGTCTGCCCGATATTCCGAACAGAGCAGGATATCAATATCGGCAGGCTCAAAGAACTCGTATCAGGGCTCGTAAAGGCTGAAGAAACAACCACAGATGTACCTATGGATGGCGAAGGCTTGTTTGGAATTATCTCCGAAATATTAAAAGACCTTAATCTCTTTATGCTTCCACCAGCCATCAATAAAGTCCCACAGATATTCAGTGGAATTGTGCGCTTCTATGGGGAGGGTGTGAAAGGTTTGAGATATGCAGCGCAGATCGAGGTCGTTGGAGGAGCGAGGAAGTCAAAGCTCATCCTGAAGGCGTGGGCTGAGAAGGAAGATGCTCTCACAGGATTTTATCACGGCATACTTGATGAGATTGAGAAACGGGTCAAGGTGAAAGAATATATAGAAGACAGCATCGTGCAGTACAATGTCCACATCGGTGACAAAATAGGAACGCTGGTCAAGGATTCCGTAGTCCAGCGCTCAAACATCGGCACAGGCATAAGAAAATGTCCAAACTGCGGTAGGGAAGTTGAAGCGAACGAGAAATTCTGTCTTGAATGCGGGGCGAAGTTGTGAGATGCCTGTTGCATTGGCAATTGCATAGGAAGAAATAGACGACTCCAATCGTGATCGTGTCATTCGGCAGCCAGAATAACTGAACATCACTTCCTGTGATAACCTTTATCCATCACAAAACCAATCCCGCCCCTATGCTCACAGTGATGGAACTTTACCAGCTTCTCCCAAAAACCAACTGCAAGAAATGCGGTGAATCCACATGCATGGCTTTTACAGTGGCTTTACTTTCGAGAAAAAAGAAGATATCAGAGTGCACACCTGTCCTCGAAGAGAGCTTCAAAAAACAAAAAGAGAAGCTTGAATCACTTCTTCTTCCGACTGCAGGCGCTGAGGAAACAGGACTGATCGTCCATCCCGAACTGTGCACAGGATGCGGCAACTGCGTGGTGGCATGCCCTGTTGATGTAGCCAACGACCCTCACGGCGCAGGAACAGGATGCGCTCCCACTAATGATAAAGTGATCTTTAAAGTCACAGACGGAAAAGTCGTGGCATTTAATATCAAGGAGTGCCGACGCTTCGGGAAAAACAGGGTGCTGTGCTATGCATGCATCGACCCATGCCCGACGGGTGCTATCGAGTTTGTTTAGGTGATGAATATGGTTACATGCACAGGATGCGCGCTTCTTTGCGAAGATATTGAAGTGGTTATTGAGAACGACAGGATAAAAGGATCAAGAAATGCATGCAGACGGGGGGCTGCAAGATTCAGGGGCTGCAAGAGCAGGCTTACACCTTCTGTCGATAAGAAGCAGACCGATATTGATACTGCCATAAAGAAAGCTGCTGATATTTTGAAAAACGCAAAGTTGCCAATGCTTTTCGGGTTGAGCAATTCCACATGCGAAGCACATACCAAGGGAATCCAGCTTGCAAAAAAACTGAATGCTGCTATCGATGATACCTCCTCTTTCTGCCAGGGTCTCCTTATAGAGAGAGTGCTTAAGAAAAAGTTCAGGACATGCTTGCTTGAAGATGTCAGGAACAAGGCGGATGTGCTCGTTTATTGGGGCTCTGATGCCCAGAACTCGCAACCACGCCACCTCTCCCGGTTCTCTGTATTCCCACGCGGTGAGTCCCGCCAGCGCGGTTACGAGGAAGACAGGCTCGCAATTGCCATAGACGTTCGCGAATCCAATACAGCAAAGATATGCAAAGGACATTTCTACAGGATACCTTTGAAGGGAGACAGGGAATTCATTCTCGCCCTGATGGATGCGCTTTCCGGGAAAGTGCCAAAGTACGATGCGAAAAGGATACTTGAACTTGCAGGCATTATGAAAAAAGCAGAATTCGGCATGCTTTTTGCAGGCATCGGGCTTACATATTCGATAAAGGATGACATTGATATCCTTGTTTCACTTGCTGATATGCTCCCCAATTTCCATGTTATGCCGATGGTGGGGCATTACAATATGCGGGGGTTCAATGAAGCGTTGTTCAAAGAGACGGGTTTTGTAAACCGGGTGAAGTTTGAGGGTAAACCTGTTCATGATAACAAATATGCTGTTGTAGAGGCGCTGAAAGCAAAGAGTATTGATGCACTGCTCATTACGGGTTCAGATCCACTGTCAAGCCTTCCCCGTTCTGTTTTGCCTCACCTTGCATCGATACCTGTTATCTGCATCGACCCCTGTGTTACACTGACCTCGAAAATTGCAGCGGTCACTATTCCTGCTGCAGTTTCTGGATTAGAATGTGGCGGAAGCGCTGTAAGGATGGATGGCAAAGTGATCGAAATGTCAAAGGTCGTTGAAAATAACTATCTTACTGATGCGCAAATCTTGACCAGATTGATGGAGGGACTCTGATGGGGATGGATGTCGGTAAATTCATGAAAAACCCGGAGTACGAGATAAAGCTTACAACTTATAGGGATATTTTCCAGGCAGAGGCGCTTGAAAACGATAGATTCAGCGATGAATATAAGAAACACTCTGCCGCTATTGTTATGAGCAAGGACGACATGAAGAAATTTGGACTTAAGACAGACGACAGGGTCAGATTGATGAACAGCTATGGAAGTATCGTGGTAGAGCTAAGGGAGTCAAAACGAAAAGAGCCGGGAGGGCTTGCATTCATGGTGAACAGCCCCTGGTCGAACG
>JBDROC010000119.1:0-7218 GCA_043810475.1 Methanobacteriota archaeon
CTGAGCCTGAACTTAATTTTCAAATGCTTAAAAAACTTTATTATGATCTTTCTCTAAAAATCAATGAGATAACGGGTTTCCTGCTTCAATATCTGAACATCGGGGGATTCCCTGAATGGTTCGATGTAAAAAATGAAGATACATGGTTCAAAATACTGGCAGAGGATTATACGAGCCTCCTGATCTACAGGGATATTGTCAGGATTTTCAGTATCCGCGATCCACTGCTCCTTGAATCAGTCTTTCGTTTTGTATCCGCTCATTCGAGTGAACGTTTCAGTTACCTGGGAATCGCAAAACAAAATGATGGGGATAAGGAGACATCAAAACAATATATTTTCCATCTGGCTCATTCCCATCTCATTAATTTATCTGATTTTTACACAAAAAGCAAAAAAGCTTCAGAGAAGAAAGAAAAAAAGATATATTTCTGTGATCTTGGACTAAAAAATTCCATAGGAGGGCATCAGGATATAGGCTTTGATGCTGAAACGGCTGTTTATCTGCACTGCCTCAAACGTGTTTCCGGTTATCCAATGGGAAAAATATTTTACTGGCTTGATAAGAAAAAGAACGAAACAGATATTGTTATGAGCTGCGGATCTGAATTGATCCCGGTTGAAGTAAAATACAGGTCCTCTATTGAGGTTTCGGATTTGAAAGGAATATTGAATTTTTGTCAGGAATTTAGTGTCAAAAATGCATATGTTGTGACAAAAACGCTAATGGAAGAAAGAGAGATAGAAGGTATCAGGGTTTCGTTCATCCCTTTGTGGTTGTTTTTGCTGGTGTTTTGATTTTTAATTATGAATCAAGTCATGCTTGCCATTATAATAAATGACATCTCTGCCAGTATCGCTGAAAGCCAGACCATACCCACAAAGTGAATATAGCAATTGAACAGGCTTCCACCGTCCACAGCCCTCAAAAGCAGGGCTGAAAGGAAAGAGTGACCCACCATCATTGCCATAAGCAGTAATGCCAGGAAATTGATATCCATCACAGAACCCAGGGAAAGGATCGAGGTCATTCCTGGTGGTATATCGGTGCCTGCAAATATGTTTGTAAGCATCTTGACTATCGCAAGCGTAAGGAACATGGTAAAAGCAATACCTCCCGTTAACCCGTAAACTTCTCCCAGGAGGCTCGTGGCGAGAGAGTAACGTAGTTTTCTCAATGATACTATGCGCATGAAGTTATCCCCGACTATATCGCCTATGGCTTCCGGTTTTCCTCCCTTGTCTATACCTTCAGCGAATATTGTGCCGAACCGTTCGATAAGGTTGCTGCCAGTACCTGCTGCGAAATAGTTCCAGGACATTATCTTATTTATCCTTGTCTCAAGACGTTTGTAAAGTTCATTGATATCAGGAGTGAGAGGACCAAAATCATGATACGTCAGATTGCGAAGGGAATCCCTGATAATGCCTCCGCGGGCGCCTGCTGTGGATCCGAGTGCGCGAACGAATGCTGAAAAATTGTCGTCCTTGCGCTTTATCAATTCTTCTTCTTTTCTTGCAAAATAACCTGTTAATGCAAATGGGGTGAGAGCTACTGCGACCTTTATCGTGATAGGGAGCGCTCCAGCCCAGAGCATCAGTACGATCGACAATAGCATGACCCCTATTATCGAAACAGGAAAAGACATGCGTATTTTCCTGTCAGCCTCAGTTTCGATGCTCAGGGTATGCCATATCTTATCTTTTGGAGACTTGGTTTTCATGACATAAACAAGGATACCTTCTGCCCCCAGGAAAGTCACTATAGAACCTGCCATCAGGGGACCAGGTTCCATACCAGTGATTATGGGCATTATCAGGGATATCGAAGTAAGGAAGATCAGAGCTGTCATCATAGCTACGAATATCTCCTTTGTCATTGAGATCTCTCCAAGTGATTTCTTGTACATGGTGTCGAATTCGTTCATTACGACCTTCTGCTCTGTCCAGATGAATTGTTCAAAAGGTTCACCCGCCTCGGAAGAGTGCGCAAGCCTGTCAAGAAAATCGGCAAAAATCGGAGATGGCGTTCTCTTTGAAATGAACCTGCACGCCTGTGACAGGCTGAAGTTCCAGTCGTTAATCAATGAATATATCTTTCCAGTCTCTGTTGCAAGATAACCATACGCAGCGTTCAATGAAAGCTGGCGGATGACCTCTTTTCGCGCCATGTTCGAGGTTGCAAGCACACCCATATGCGTGATATAATAATGCATGTTCTCGTCTATCTGGCTCCTCTTAGTTCCCATCACGGTCATTGGATAGAATACCGCCAGTCCAATGAAAAGTACAGGCACCAGTAAAAGCACGTATGTGAAAGCTCCAGTAATAAGGTCGGGGACAAGGAGGAACATGATGATGGGGAAGAAAATACCCATGAATGCGAGCGGCAGAGCAAACTTGATGACGTATTGCCGCTGTGTCATTTCCATGCATTCAAAAGCTTTCTTGAACATGTTTCACCTATAAATTAAACGGAAGACCCTCAACACCGTTCCTCTCGAAAGCCCATATAATATCTTTTACTTTATAATAATCAACAATATTCTGTTCTACTATTTTTTGAAGTATTTTTGCACGCAGTTCAAGCTCTGCATAGATCTTTTTTTTATCTGCATACCCGAGTTTATGGGCGATCAAATTTTCAAGGATATAGCTGTTGTTCAATCCCCTGAAATGATGCTTATCATTGAGGGCGTCCCACTGGAAGACAGCTCTTGTAATAACACCTTTTGATTCTTCCATATACCCCTCTATCTCTTCAACCGATACGCACCTGCGCAGGAATACCCCCTGCCTGTAGACTGCCTGCAATATTATGACAACGTGAAGGTTGTCGATGAACGTAACCGGGACCTTGATAGGGTCGCCTGTTATCCTCTGGATGAGTTTCTTTACGGATGATGCATGGAATGTGGCCATGACAGAGTTGCCAGCCTGCATTGCCTGGAATGCCACAGCTCCCTCCACGCCCCGTATCTCACCCACGATCACGTATGTGGGACGTGAGCGCAGCGCAAGTTTCAGCAGGCTGAACATATCCACCTGAGAATTCTTTGGACCTGTCTCGCGCGTGATCATCTGCTGCCATACTGCCTGCGGGGCAGTAACTTCAGCTGTATCCTCGACGCTGTATATCTTACCCTTTGAATTAACAAAAGGCATTATAGAGTTAAGCGCAGTTGTTTTTCCGCTTGCGGTTTCCCCGCTCACGAAGACGTTCATGCCGTTCTCAAGGCAAAGCCACAGGTAAGCCCCTATCTCAGCGCTGATGCTGCCCCATTTTATGAGTTGAGTGACACTTGTAGGGATAGCAGCAAATTTCCTGAGCGTAAAAGAACTGCCGCGCCTGCTAACTTCACGGCTGTAAATGATGTTTATACGCGAACCATCAGGCAGTGCTCCGTCGGCTATGGGCCTGAAATCACTTACCGGTCTTCCTATTCGCTCGCTCATCACCCTCATCCATTCATTGATCTGCTCATCTGATGAAAAATGGACATTCGTTTCCAGCATGCCGAGTATCTTATGGACAACGAAAATGTTGTATTTGCCGATATCGTGAATATCTTCAAGATATGGGTCTCTTATGAGAGGTTCGATTATACCATGACTCACAACGTTGCGGTCTATGAAATATTTTATTTTCCTGAACTCATCTTCTTTGAGCGAGACTTTCTCCTTGTTCTTAGTGGTTCTTCCTATGACTGTCACTTTATCCAGGAGTTTATTGAAATGTTCCCTGAGTTTAAAAGATGTGTCTGCTGCAAGTTCTTCAGGGGTTCGTCTCAGTACTATTCCGAGAAGTTCCTGGTACTTTTCGTGCTCGTGAGACGTCAATTCAGGTTCGATCGCGTAATATTTTACCCCGATCTTCTGTGTCCCGTATAAATGTATGAAAAGCGGGTCACCTACCGGATAAATGATATTTACATTCTTTTTATCCATATCCCTTGAAAGCTGGGGAAGGAACTGAGGTAGAACTCCGGTCTGTTCCTGGAATTTCTGAAGGTAAATTCCAAGATGCGGATTATTCTTAATAGCCTCATCCAGTTCCATTGTACCTCAAACCGGGAAGGGAAGCCCCTCCAGCCCGTATTCCCTGTATGCCTGTACTACTTCGAACGTCTTTGTAAAATCGAATATCTCGTGTTCTACCATAGCGTTCAATACCTTTGCCCTTTTGAACAACTCATCGTATATTTTCCTTTTATCTTTATATCCCTGCCTTGCTGCTATCTTTTCTTCAAGGATGTAACTGTTATTCAATCCCCTGAACTCGTGTTTATCTTCTGCGGGATTCAACTGGAAAACAGCCCGCGTAACCACGCCTCCCGCTTCCTCAAAATACCCTTCAAGCTCTTCTATGGCAAGTATCCTCCTTATCAGAATGCCATTCCTGTAATATGCATGAAGCACAACACAGACGTTCAGGTTATCTATGAATGTGACCGGGACGCTTATCGGGGCGCCGATGAACCTCTGTATCATCTTTTTTACTGATGAGGCATGGAACGTTGACATCACGGGATGTCCGGTCTGCATTGCCTGGAAGGCTACAGCACCTTCTATGCCCCGTATCTCACCTACGATGATATAATTGGGACGTGAACGCAGCGCGGCTTTCAGCAGGGTGAACATGTGCACCTGCGATTCTTCCGCGCCTTCCTCCTTGGTCGCAAGCTGCTGCCATACATCGTGGGGTGGCGTAACTTCGGTGGCATCCTCGACGCTGTAAATCTTGGCTTTTGGATCGATGAATACAAGAATTGCATTCATGGCAGCCGTCTTGCCGCTGGCAGTTTCCCCGCACAGGAAAACGCTCATACCGTTCTCAAGGCACAGCCAGAGATATGCTCCCTCCTCTGCGCTCATTGTCCCGAATTTTATGAGCTGGGTTATGCTTAATGGTGTTTTTGTGAATTTGCGTATCGTGAATGAACTCCCGCGGCGGCTTATGTCGTCGCTGTATGCAATGGAGATGCGTGAACCGCTTGGAAGTGTCCCGCTTGCTATCGGATTCGCGTCCCCTATCGGTCGACCTATGCGTTCGCTCATGGTTCGCAGCCAGTTATCAAGCGACAGTTTTGAATCAAACTTGACATTGGTCTTGATATTTCCGAATATCCTATGGACTAGAGAGATCGGATTCAGTCCCACGCAGTGGATGTCCTCAAGATACGGGTCTCTTAACATTGGTTCCACATGACCTGAATCAAAAATATCCCTTATCACAAGATATCTCAATTTATCATATTCTTCTTTTGTGACTTTGATAATTGAAGACGCAAGAGACCTTTTCACAAATACTTCCACCCTGACAGTCTCGTCAATAAGTTTTAAAACAGTCCCTCTTAAGTCCTCTTTTGACGTGACTCTTACCCCTTTCTCAAGCACCCGGTCAAAAACTGTGGCGTATAACTCTTTTTCTTCCTCCTTGAGCTGCGGTTCGATGACAATATACTCAATATCCTTATGCGACTCTCCATATATGTGTATGAATACAGGGTCTCCGACCGGATATATTATGTTCGGGGTCTTCTCAAGTGACATCTCACGGGGGATACTGGTAATAAATGACGGGAGGCTTGTGTGTTCTTTCTGGAAATTTAGGAGATAATCGGAAAGATGCTTGTTATTTTTAAGAGCTTCTTCGAATTCATTTTCCATTTTCATCACGACACGGATGCAATTTCAACCACAAGACCTACGTTCGATTCTATCCTGAATCCGATCATGCTCTCAACTGAAGCAGATGCGCCTGTGAATTTGTTTACAATGATAGTTCTCTTGATGTTGCTGCCAAGAGTGCTTATTTTCAGTGTCAGGTTTATATCAGCAGATGAGAAAAACTCAGTATGGATGTGGTTTTCGAGTTCTGAGGGTTCAATTGAGAGAATTATGGTCTTACTTATACCTGTCAACCTCTTAAAAAAAGAAATCAGATCAAGACCTTTCTCCATGTTCACGCTATGTTTGATGAGTGAGGAGATGGTGTCAATAATGATCACATCGTTCTTAAAGAGAGCTTCGGCTCCTCTTAGCCGTTCAATGAAATCCAGTCTTGGCGCAGAGGGGTCCATCAGTGAAAGGACAGGGATATAGAGAAGCTGCTTTTTTAACAGGAAGCTGGCGATACTGTAGTTGAGCGAATACATCTGGTTGATGAAACCCTTTGTTGTAAGCTGGGTTGAAATATGTCACTGTAGAGCCATTCTCCATGAGTCCGTAAGCAAGCCGCTGGCACACTGTGCTTTTCCCGCTGCCGCTGCCGCCTTCTATTACAATTATTGATCCTGGAGGAAAGCCGCCGCCAAGTTTCCTGCACAGTTCGTCGCGGGGAAGATCAAAGGAACGGATGCCGGTTATCATAAATATCAGGTCCTGAAAGCCATTGTATCAAATACACCGTTCCCTGCCACTACACGTACACTGTGGTCTGTCCCAGCCGTGAACTGTGTGGTCGTGTAGTTCAGCCTGAGGACATAGGTAGCGTACCATTGAGTGCTGCCTGGGTTGTCCATGATAGTCCAGTTGTTTGTTAGGTTTATGAACTTCCCGTCCACGAACATATTGACGGTGGTGGGATCGAGCGTATTTTTCCCTGTATTCTTGACAAAGAAACAGTAATTGGAAGATATATATGGGATAATTGCAGGATCGTTGATTATGGTAATATCGGTCTTTAGCTGGTCTGCTAATGTCTTGCTGCCCATGCCATAAGAGGTACTGATGCTCTGCACGTTGGTCGTGACTACGCCTATGACGCCGACTGCTATTATTATCGCGCCTATGAAGAATATCAGATGGGTTATTGATTCGCCTGGCATGCTTTTTCACCTCAATTAGTACATGCACCAAGCTGATCGCATTTTATTGTTCTGGACTGAACACCTTCATTCTGAAGAGTATCTATGGCGGATAATCTGAAGTAATCTCTCTGGCTTCCCCCGCCCCCCCCGCTCCCGCACAGCCAGTCTGGGCAGTTGAAGTAAGTTCTGTTCCCTGGAATTTCAGCAATTATATCGTAATTATCACAATAATTCTGACTACCCATGCCACCACTGTATCTATCACCGTATAAGCGATAGTACGCAATACCATCCTCATCGTATGAGGCATTCCATCTGAAGTTATACCATGAAGAACTTCTCATTCCAGTGAAATTTATGGGAGAAGTTGGCGCAATTGTGGAAACACCGTTCTCAGCAGATACCAA
>JBDROC010000120.1:0-3937 GCA_043810475.1 Methanobacteriota archaeon
TCCTTTATGATAATTCCATAATCCGTGAGTTCAAACGCCTTGACGCAAAGACCATAGAACTTATCTCAATAGGTGTGTCTGCGGCGCTAAAATGCCCTCACTGCCTGAAGATGCATATCCGTGTTGCACAGCGTGTTGGAGTGACAAAAGAAGAGATATTTGATGCGATTCTTATAGCTGGCACATTATCCAATGCCGCGGTTCTTGCAGAAGGCACAAGGGCGATGGATTCGGAGAAGCTGGGGAAAGGGGATGAATGCGGGGTTTGTGAAATCCATGAAGAAATGGATGAAAAGAATTAAATACTGATCTACAAAGAAAAAGCTGCGGCTTTTATCCTTATTTCGGCATAGTCCCCAGCAGATTTATCATATGGATAAGTTCAGTGAAAGCCTCGATCTCCCTGGCAAGAACTTCCTCTTTCGTCATTGAGATGCTCATCTCCCCATCCACGGTTAGCAGGTCTGGACCTCTTCTCACAAGCCTGTCTATCCCGTCTGCTGAGATAATCTTTTTGATCTCAGGGTCATAGACGAACGCCCTGCCTGGAAATAGAACTGTTTCTTTTAACACTGAAAGGTCTAGCCCCTTAATATCATCAATGGTTATCAGGCAGCCGATATCCTTTTTTACCGGAATAATATTCACAAGACCGCCCAGATCATCAAAAATCTCTCTCAATAGCGGCGCCGCAACTTCACCTGTAATAATTGTTGCTTCCTTTGTGACCTTAGGCAGCAATGAGCGCGCATCAGATTCGTTCCTGATGGCAAACGGTGCGCCTGTCTCAGGGTCGTAGAGTGGCGTACCTGTGACGCGGAATTTGAACCTGCTGTTTATATCATCAACGATCGCCTTGAACTCTGAAAGCGTATGAGGTACGACCTTATCTATCACCGGGGCATTATCGAGGATGAGACCCTGCTCAACGGTATTGGCAAAGCGCATCAGAATGAGACCCTTCACGCCCATCTCCTCAAGGTCAGCACACGTTTTCAGTAGCACATCGCCATCGTTCACCCCGGGAATAAGCACAGCTGCTGCATATACAGTGCATTTTTCTGCAAGAGCGCGAAGTGCTTCAAGTGAATCCTCAGGTGTTTTGTCGTTCATATAATTGCGCCTCAGTTCCGGGTCTGTAGCGAAAACCGTGAACGTGACCTCATTTATCCCATGATCTATGAAGAAGACCGCATCTTCCCTGTTGAGCCCTTTCCCGCTTGTGTAGCCCAGGTGTATGGGCTTATTGTACTGCGAGAGGAAATTCACAAGGGGTTTAAGCTCGGGATAGCAGCTTACATCACCACCGCCGCTCACATTGAACTTTGATATGTTCTTGTTGAAATAGACCGCCTGCTGTATCTCCTGAGCTACCACTGACAGCGGTTTGAAACTCGAATACCCTTCCTTAACGCTTTTCGTGCAGTAATTGCAGCCTTTCTGGAATGGCATGCAGTACTTGCATCCGAAGGGCTGTACTTCTTTTATTCCTTTAAAATAACAGTATCTACAGAAGCCGCGACAATCATGTCCCGGGCGTCCTCCGAGGTCGGCTAGTATTTCCATGCGTGGCAGAAAGGTAAAGGAGGATAATAAAACTATTGGAGCATGGCTATGCCATGCATGTGCCTGGAGCCGGGAACTTGCAGGTTTACAGTAGTATATCCAACAGGATTTCTGAACTACCCTTCTAACTCAATCGATCTTAAGGGGTTTCTTCTTCTTGATCTCCGTCTTTGGCATCTTTATCTCAAGCACACCGTTCTCATAAGAGGCTTTTGAGCTGTCAGGATCGACTGGCGACGGCAGCGAAATTGCCCGGTAATAACTCCCGGAGCTTCTTTCTCTGTACACATAACCCTTCTCTTCCTTCTTCTCTTCATGCTTTGTTTCTGCAGATATCTCAAGCCTGTCTTCGGTGACATTGATATTGATGTCCTGTTTTTCAAGACCTGGCATCTCAGCTGTTGCGATTATCTCTTTATCGCTCTCGATAACATCGATAAAAGGCTCCCTGTATACTGCAGGGGCGATCTCTCCTCTTTCACCTGAAGGTAAAAGTCTCCTGCGGGGTCTCCCTGAGAACTCTTCGAACATCCTGTTCATTATTTCTTCAAATCTTCTGAATTCATCCCAAGTATCTGCCATTACTAACAACCTCCAATGATAATATTTGGCAAAGCAATACTTAAATGTAACGTTTTGAAGTGACCGTTACAATTCGTGTTGGTGAATTTTAATAAGTTGTTTTTACTCCAAATCTAACCTATTATCATAAAGTTAAATAAGCGTCTGAGTGTGATAAAATGTTTTGGGACATTTTGATCTCAGACGCCATCTATAGCTATTGTTTTTAACTTATAAATATTTACCTTTTCTACCGAAACATTTATAACACATAAAAACTATGTATATTATGTGATATTATGTTCTGGGACTTATTATCAGAAACAAATAATCTACAACTACAAATAAGCGATTTTGAAGATGTGGAATCAATTAAAGTGTTAGAAACAATAATGAAGAGTTTGAAATTCAAAACAAAGCATTTAAAAATTGGATTTTGTAGACGATGTGGTAGTTACCATTTAATTGGTTGGGGTGGCTATGGAAGAAGAGTCCGGCATATGTATGTAGAAAGTGAACGTGTTCGAGCAAGGCGATTTAGATGCAAACAATGTGGAAAGACAGTCACAGTATTGCCTGATGGAGTTACTTACTATAAACGATTTGGCAATAAAGATTATCAGGAAATGGTAGACCTGAGATGCAGTCGTGGTTCTGGTTATAGACGATTATCCCGAAGAGGAAAAATCAAATACTGTAGCCATGTTACGATGTGGAGACAAATGCAAAAAGTCGGACAACAAACTCTCAATGCTTTCTTTGACCTTGGAGATTTACCTTTTTCGGGAATAATAATCATTGACGAGAGATGGATTTCTATGGGCAATGGAATATTTCATTTTGGATGTACCGCTCTGGATGGAATAACCGGAAGAACAATTCTTGCGGAGGTTTATCCAGCATTTACAGAAAAAGAAGCTGAGGAATTCCTTATCTTGCTGTCGAAATTAGTCGATGTTGAGTATTTAGTGGCAGATGATTCCGTAATTCAAACTGTGATCAACAAGGTATTTCCTGATGCTATCAGACAATATTGTATTTTTCATATCAAGAAGAACATAAAAAAGGCATTTCATGTACCAAAATTGATGAAACTTTCAGATGAAGCCATCAAAGCCAGAGAAGAAATTTTGAATATATTCAATGCAGAAACCAGCGAAGAGGCAATCCGAAGGTTAGCGATCTTGGTAGAAAAAAGACATACCTTGCCTCAGATGGCTCAAAGTGTTGTGAATCGATTAGTGAGTAAAATCGAAGGATTGTTCCAATATCTCGACCATGATATTCCTAAAACATCCAACCAGGCAGAACATACGTTTTCACTTTTTCAGCCGATTATTGATGCTGGAAAGAGTTTCTCAACTGGGGTTGGAAACTTTTTCAGGACACTAATGTTCTATAAAAATTTCCATTTTTATTCATCTGGACCAAATAAGGATAAAAATACCCTGCTTTCGATGGGAATAAATTCGGAATCAATGTTTGATTTCATACAATTGCCATAATTTCACCAACATGTAATGTAACGGTCACATTTTTTCGACAATTATATATGCATCAACAGAAATTCAATTCATATATCTGGAGGTCTTTGAGTCAATCACCCACACCTGATAGATGTGGGCATGTCCCGTGAGGGATATGGGCAACAGGTTGACAAGGAGGCATAAGTAAAACAATGCAGCAGTTAGAAGAAAGAAACACTAAACGCCATTAGTATTATCTTATTAGCGAATGACTTTACTGAATACGTTGAAACTGGTAAAATACCTGATAGTACGTTAGTCAAAGAAGCTAAGAAACTGGGGGC
>JBDROC010000121.1:0-8265 GCA_043810475.1 Methanobacteriota archaeon
AGCAGTTGCTTTTTCCGGCTCCTTCATATGCACCCATGAGCAGTGCTCTCTTATATTAACAAATTCGAATAAATAAGGATTTAATCCTGCTGCCTGGCAGGTAGCCCTGAAGAGGGGCTCGTGAGTTCTCGGAGTGCAGGAGGCTACTATAACGCGATTAAGGTTATTATCTTTGATTGCATTTTTGATCGAGGTCAAACCATCATCTGCACAGGTATAGAGATTGTGTTCTGCATGAACCACGTTTGGAAGGGTTTTTACATACTCAACCACATCAGGAACATTGACAACTCCTCCGATATTCGTACCGCAGTGACACACAAAAACACCAATCATGATATCCATAATTAACTTCCCCTCGCACATTGGGCAGCCCTCATGGCTGCGCCGCTTCCCTGGGCTACGCTATCAGGAATATCCTTGGGTGCCTCACAATAACCTGCCAGGAATATGCCCTCCTTTCTGGCATCTAAAGGCGCCAGCAACGCATCTTTAACCTTGAAAAACCCATATTCATTCACCTCAATCCCCACCACTTCAGCCACCTTCTTTACCCCCTCGCTGGGCATCAGGGTGGTGCACAGCACCACCATCTCTACATTTAAAGATTTCACGCCCTTATCATAGTACCATATTGTCAGATTTTTTGTATCCGGGTTTTCCCGTACTTCGCCTGGTTTACTTCGTATGTAATGAATCCCATATTCTTTCTTGCCGCGGTCTATATATTCCTGAAAACCTTTGCCAAAAGCACGAAGGTCGGTATAAAAAATATAGGGTTCGATCTCGGGGTGATGCTCATGGATCAGCATGGACTCCTTGGTGGCATGCATGCAGCACACCCCACAACAATAAGGATTGTGTTTTAGGTCTCTTGAACCCACACATTGAATAAAAGCAATGGTTTTGGGAACCTTTTGATCCGACGGTCTCTCAAAGTGCCCTCTTGAAGGTCCGCAACTATTGATGAGACGCTCGCACTGCAACGCTGTGACCACATTTTTGTACCTGCCATATCCGTATTCCTCAAGTTCTGAAGGATCGTACGGATCAAAGCCTGTGGCGATTATGATTGCACCTGCATCCAGTTCGACCTCCTTATCAACCTGCTTGTAATCAACCGCCTTAGCCTGGCAGATCTTGCTGCATACGCCGCATTTCTCCCTGGTTAAATACAGGCAGTGCTCCTTATCGATGGTGGCTGACCTGGGCACTGCCTGGGGAAAGGGAATATAAATGGCTTTTCTATTATCCAGATAACCATTGTATTTATTTGGAACCTTGGTCGGGCATTTCTCAATGCATTGAGCGCAACCAGTACACTTTGTTTCATCTATGTACCGAGCCTTCCTCAAGACCTTTACTTTAAAATCCCCTGCATTGCCCTTAACTTCCCTAACCTCGGAATATGCGAGAATCTTGATATTGGGATGGCGATAGCACTCATTCATCTTGGGTGCAAGGATGCACATGGCACAGTCGTTGGTCGGGAAGGTCTTATCGAGTAAAGCCATCTTGCCACCAATGGTAGGCTCCCTTTCCACAAGATAAGCAGTAAAGCCCATGTCAGCAAGATCAAGGGATGCCTGCATCCCTGCTACTCCTCCCCCTATTATAACTACATTTCCTTTCATGATGCTCCTGCTTTTATCAACAAAGAGGAAATGTCCTTGACCTCAATGGTTTTTAGCTCATCTGGCAGTTTCTCGCTCTGGGCGCATTTGAAATGAATCAAGCATTTGGGGCAGGAGGTTATAAGCATATTTGTACCAGTGGCTTTGGCTTCCATAAGCCTCTTCATGCGTATCTGCTTGGAATCCATGCCACAGTTTGTCCAGGCGCTGGTACCGCAGCAGAGAGAACCGGAGCGATTGCTTTCCATCTCCACCAGCTCAATGCCAGGAATACTTTTCAAAACCTCTCTTGGGGCATCATAAATACCCAGATGCTTTCCCAGTCTGCATGGGTCATGATATGTTATTTTTTCCTCCAGCTTGTTGAACCCGAGTTTTCCATCTCTAATCAATTCGTTCAAGAGTTCAGTGATGTGTACTACCTCGAAATCATGCTCAGGATAATCCAGCTTGAATGTTCTGTAACACTCAGGGCATGAGAAAACAACCTTCTCCGCGCCGGTTTTTTCAATGTTCTCGATATTCAGTTTAGCAAGTTTCTTGAAACCTGCCATGTCACCGTTCCAGAATAAATCGTGACCGCAGCACCTCTCATCCTTCATAATCCCTGGTTCGATTCCTGCCTGGTTTAAAATCCTCATAGTATTGCGGGCAATATCAAGGCTTGTTACTCCGATCTCGCTGAATAAATCTTCGAAATAAGGCAGACAACCCACAAAATAGAGTAGCTCTCCTTTATCCAAGGTCTTAAGTTCAGGTGTTATCCACTTGTTGCGATTCTGCTCAATAGAGTTATGGGATACTATCCTCATCATAGAAGACAGTATGCCCCCGTGGGCGCAGTTTCCCTCAATTCCCATATTCAAAGCATGTGCCCTCACTCCGCGGATAAACCCGGTATAATCCACACCCGAAGGACACCTGTTGCTACAGGTATTGCATGTGAGACATCCCCACAGTCCCTTATCAGCAGGAATATCCTCATGAAAACCCCGCAAAGCCTTTCCAACCATAATCACAGGGGAAAACCCGCTGTTCACCCTGGAAATCGGGCAACCACCTGCGCATTTTCCGCATTCGAGGCAGTAGTAGGCTTTAGTTTCGTTAACAAGCTTCCTGATGAACTCCCTATTATTTTCTGGCTTCTCTGGAAGCTTGACCTCAGTTTTAAGAGGATTCTCGCCTATTTCACTGAGCTTATTAACAAAATCTTTGACAACACCCGCGAACTTTTGCCCCTCGGACGCTGAAATCCATTCCAGGCGAAGTCTCATAGGGTCTATCCCCATGGTATCAAGCAGTTTTTTTAACGTCTCAATCCGTTTCTGGGCTCTCTCATTCCCTGAGATATAATGGCAATCTCCGAGATGACACCCAGATACCAGAACCCCATCTGCACCAAGCTCGAGCGCCCTGGTCACAAAGGAGGGCTCAACCCTGCCTGAGCACATCAATCGAATTATCCTTATATTTGGCGGATATTGCATTCTGCTCGTGCCTGCCAGATCTGCGCCTGCGTATGAGCACCACTGGCAGCAAAAAGCCACGATTTCAGGTTCCATTTATGCTCCCCCAACAGCCGCTTCTATCATCGCAAACATCTGTTTATTTGTGAAATGCTTCATGGTAATTGCCCCGCTGGTGCACACAACTGAGCAGGAACCGCATCCTTTGCATAGAACCTCATTGATATGGGAAGCCAGAATTCCCGGCCGGATTTCTCTCAGTTCTATGGCTCCATATTCGCAGGTCTCCTCGCATTTTCCGCAGCCTCTGCACAATCTCTCATCAACTTCAGAGACGAGCGGGGAGAGCTGGAGTGTCTGGTGCGAAACAATCTCCAGAGCGCTTGAAGCTGCCCCCTTAGCCTGTGCAACTGTATCCGGAATGTCCTTGGGACCCTGGGCTGTTCCTGCAAGAAACATCCCGTCCACAAGTGTATCCACAGGGCGAAGTTTTGCATGCGCCTCCATGAAGAACCCGTCCGGACTGGTTGCCAGCCCCAGCATCTTCTGGATCTTCGAAGAGTCAGACCTTGGAACCATTCCAACCGAGAGCACAGCCATATCTAATTCGTTCTCTGTGACTATGCCAAGGAGCGTATCGTCGGCACGGACGACCAGATTCTTGCTCTTTTCCTCTTCAAAAATCTCTGCAACCCTGCCACGCATGAATTTGATGCCATGTTCCTGCACAAGCTTGTAAAACTCTTCATATCCCTTGCCGAATGCCCTGATATCATGATAATATATGAATATCTCACTTTCAGGATAGTGCTCCTTGATAAGCAGTGCGTTTTTTATGGCATACATGCAGCATACTCTTGAGCAGTATTTATTGGTATGATCGTCCCTTGATCCAACGCACTGCACAAAAGCTATTCTTTTCGGAATTTCTCCATCTGAAGGTCTTATCACTTCCCCCCTGGTCGGGCCAGATGTGTGCAGCAGCCTCTCAAGCTGGAGTCCTGTGATCACATTCTTGAATCTTCCAAATCCATACTCTTCCTTGGAAGTGGGGTCAAAGGGATCAAAACCCGAAGCAACCACCACCGCTCCGATATCTTCCTCAACGATCTCATCCCCACGTTCATAATCGATAGCGCCGACCGGGCACACCTTTTTGCAGACCCCACATTTTCCTTTTGTTATATAAAGGCAGTTCGCCCTGTCAATTACAGGAATGTTCGGGACTGCCTGAGGGAATAATGTGTATATCGCTTTTCTTTTTCCCATCCCCTCATCATATTCACTCGGTACCTTTGTGGGGCATTTTTCCTGACATAATCCACAGCCTGTGCACAGACTTTCATCTAATCCTCGGGATTTTTTCCTGATCTTTGCCTTGAAGTTGCCAATGAATCCCGAAATCTCCTCTATCTCTGAATAGGTGAACAGTTTTATCTTGGGGTTTAATGAGACCTCGACCATTTTGGGTGTCAGTATGCAGGCAGAGCAATCAAGAGTGGGGAAGGTTTTTCCCAATTGAGACATCCTGCCACCTATGCTCTGGTCCTTTTCGACGAGAACCACTTCGTACCCTATATTTGCAATGTCAAGAGATGTTTGTATTCCCGCTATGCCAGCTCCTATGACAAGAACGCGCTGGATGACTTTTGTGGACTTGCTCTCAAGGGGCTCATCGTTCCTCACTTTCGCAACTGCCATCTTTATGAGATCAAATGCCTTGTCTATTGTCATCTCTTTATCCGAATGCACCCAGGATGCCTGCTCTCTGATATTTGCGATCTCTAAAAGGTAAGGATTGATACCTGACCCTGCAAGCACCTTCTTGAATGTGGGTTCGTGCATGCGGGGAGAGCAGGCAGCCACAACAACTCTATTTAGATCCCTGTTTTTGATATCATTTTTTATCAGTTCCTGTCCAGGCTTTGAGCACATATATTTGTAATCCTTTGCCACAGACACATCTTTCAATTTTGATACTCTCTCAGCCAATCTTTCTACATCGATGACCCCAGCTATATTCGTCCCGCAGTGACAGATATATACCCCGATATTCATTCAAATGCCTTCTATGCAATTCTTATCTAATATTATTAATTAAATTATAAATGATATTTATATATAATTTTATTTAGTTTAATTCTCTTATCACTTTCGACCTGAACCGTGTCGTCTAAAGCTGGGATATTTTGTTTGTGAGAAGCAAAAGTCTTTCTTTCATGCACAGCATAAATATGAGCGAAAGTCAAGTTTAGGTTAATGAACTCTTGCTTACAATAGGCACATTTGAATGATGTAGAATACTCCGGTTTTGACTCTGATTTCTTCATACTATTGTATGGCTGATGCCATCAATAAATATCTTAGTGCCAAGAAATAACATTATTTATTATTACGAAAGATTTATTCATGATGGCACTAATGCCCTGATGAGTGGCATATGATTGCACGAAAGCACATCTCCTTAGAAAAGAAGTATATAGAAAAAATGAAGCCATACCTCGCTAAGCATAATGGAAATTTCAGCGCAGCCGTGCGTGATGTTATCGAGCTTGCAGAGGAACGATCCAAATTTCAGGTGGGCAATTATTCAGAAAATGACGGCATACTTATCGATTGCCCCACATTAGGATGGTTTTTGAAAAGAACCGATGGTATGTTCTTGGACGAAGATACTTTAAACGAAATTATTGACTCATTATCTATTAAATCCATGTCCATGTTGGAACAGTTTATTAATGCAAAATTCAATGGAATGGGATGGGGCGCACATGTGGTAATCAATTACGATGATGATATTAACCCATTTAAAGCCACAGTATCTTTAAAAGGGGGAGATAACCACATAATAGATTTTTTGGCAAGAATCATTGCGCTGTATTTAGCGAATAATAAACGCCTCGGGATACAAACAGTTTATCGAAGGCTCCACTCCATGAAAATAAATCTGCTAAGAAAAAATGATCGTGATTCTGCATACGAGGATTCGGTGCAACATCTTGGATATATGCAGAACGTGGCCGAAGAGCTATCCAAAAAACCGGATTTCTGGAGGGCACTCATAAAAAGGCACAGCGCAACCAATTACAATCTGGTGACACTGCATAAAAACCATTTCGAAGACCTGCTCGCACATAAAATCCCCATTGGAGGGGCAACCATCGAATCCATCAGCAAAAAGCCGATTAGCGACATACCTCATCGAGAATTCCTCATCATTTTAAAAGATGTGTATGAAACCGCACATGTGGTGGACAGGATAGACCTTGAAGGGGAAAATATCAAGGTTTTTCACAGCTTTAGAAATCTTGAGGCAGCAGACACCTTGAAAAAAATATTTATTCGGGTGCTTGAGGAAAATGGACATACTTATGATGCAAGATCAACCAGCAATTTGATTCTCCTGCAGCACCGCCCTGATATAGGTGTAAAGATGATTGAACTTTTAGAAAATCTTAAGCAAAGTAACAGCGGGTTTGATAAAGAAATCGTAACTTTTTTAACATTCCTGCACGACCTGAAACCGGTGCCTGATGTAAAAGAATCCATCCTCACATTGGGAAGACGCATGAGCAGGCAGATATTAAAGGAATACGAAAAGGAACACAATGTAAAAAATTGGGATATGAAAACATTCCAGGAAGCATTTGCAACCATCGATGCTAAAATAGGACGCCAATCAGAATGGCATTATGAAAATAATTCGCTGATATATGTTGTGCGCAAATGCAACCTCGTGACCATCAAGGGTGTATTCAGCACCGAGGTATGCCATTTAACAAGAGGTATTTTTAAGGGATCCTTGGAATATGCATTCAAGGACAATGCAGATCTCAAAATATCAAAATTATTTACTCATGGCGATGACAGATGCGAGGTCCGTATAACACCATCGAATGCATAAAATCAATGAAATTATCCTTGCCCGACTTGTACAGGTTTAGTAGCCTCCCGTGTGAACATTATAGGAAACAGATTAAGAATAGATAGAAAGTCTCCTTTTTTGATTTCGCCTGAGTCGTGTCCCATTATATAAGCCATATTTATGACGCGGTCAGTCTCCACAGGTGCAGGCCCTTCTTTGGTTCCCACTTTTATTATAGATGCCAGCCCGTGATGACTGAAGGCACAGGGCATTACAAGCACGTCCTTCTGTAATTTTATATCTTTTATCTTTATTTGCCATAATTTGCCAGGCTCTATGGCAACATCCTCATCTGCGATTACCAATTCCCATTTTGCTCTTGTTGCTATGGTGAACTCGTAGGGTGTTGCTTTGACCTTCTTTGTCTGAAGTTTTAGATCCTTTCGATAAACTAAATTTATGATCTCTGCCATTTACTTTTTACCTCCATTAACATGATTATTCATTTTAATTCTTGATGGACTCAATCGATGGCATCGATAAATATTTGATTCTCACTAAATGGCATCGGCAAGCACATTTAGAGACTCGATCAAAATAACCAGATTTAAGTATTAAGAATATCAAACCTGATTATTGGAGAATCGAATATGATAAGTGTAAATGAAACGGGGCTCTGTGCATTCAAGGAGATGCTTGACAGAGCAAACAAATTAAATGTAGAAGTACATGGATATAAAAACGGGGCAACGGTCGTGGATGCAGGGATTAACGTCGAGGGTGGTTATGATGCTGGCATGTACCTGTCAAGGATATGCCTTGCTGACCTGGCGGATATCAAGTATGTTGCATTTGACCTGGATGGTATTATGGTTCCTGCCATCAGAGTTAACACCGACCATCCGGTAGTTGCTTGCATGGGTTCACAATACGCTGGATGGCGTATCAGCGTTGGGAAGTACTTTGCCATGGGTTCTGGTCCGGCTCGCGCTCTCTCTCTGAATCCAAAGAAGCTCTATGCAGAGATCAACTATAAGGACTCCTTTGACCATGCGGTGCTCGTACTGGAATCTGATAAGCTCCCGCCCGAGGAGGTCACGGATAAAATAGCTAAAGACTGCAACGTAGATGCACGCAATCTTTATATTGTGGTTGCTCCCACAGCTTCCATTGCAGGTTCAGTCCAGATTTCAGCCCGGATCGTTGAGACTGGCATCCATAAGATGGAATCCTTAGGATTCGATATCAACACCATAAAAAGCGGGTATGGCATCGCTCCAATTTCCCCTATCGTGGGAGA
>JBDROC010000122.1:0-3317 GCA_043810475.1 Methanobacteriota archaeon
AAGCCTATCGAAGACGTCCTTTTTTCCCTGCCAGAGAACATCATGACCGCAGCATTTCAGGGGAAGTATTTTTGGTTTTATTCCTGCATGGTTTAATAACTTCATGGAAGAAGTGGCAATCTCTCCAAAATTGACCCCTACGTCGTGGAGTAATAAATCCAAAAAATCCACGCAGCCAGAGAAATAGGCGTAATTAGAATTTTCGCTCTTTTGCTCATGATTCACAACGCTGCTGCCATTCAATTTGGACATAAGAGCAGCCATCTCGGAGAAGACGCCCTTGTGTGATAACTCCTCGTATTTTTTCCCTTCCCTCTCCTCTTTCACAAAAGATAGGAAGTCCACCTGCTGGGGACATTCCTGGGGGCATAGTCCGCATGTCAGGCATGTCCAGATATCTTTTGTATCGAGCCCGTAGACATTGGAGTTATAAATAGAGCTGCGCGGGGATGTTTTTGAGACCCGGCGCATCGGACATATAGACGTGCATTTTCCGCACTGATAACAGGATTGTACATTGCTCGTTGCCATTCAATTCTCCTTATTTATATTCATGTTATTCGGGATATTAAACATTTTGGTTCGTATTCAGACGAACCAAATGAATAATGATGACACATCGTTTTTGTTTCAAACAGGAATACTTGGCTTTAAACATTTCGATTTTAGCGTAGCAGAGTATCATTATTAATAATGCAACTTAATCCTGACATCAAGTTCAACAAATACATCAAGTTCAACAAATGTATGTACCTTTCTCTTTAAATGCCATTCTTGTCTCAAATAAATACAAATTCATAGCACTGTACTAAGATATTCACTGGAGGCATGTAAAACAATAAAGTTATTTAGGAGGTGAAGAATGTGCTAAAGATGAAGATGATATTCGTTGATCCTGATAAGGCAAAGAAGATAAATAATATCTGGAAGGCTAAAATTGATGCAGAAAAATTTGATAGATCTCTCATGAAATCCCAGAAGATAATCGGCATAAAAGAAGACCTTGAATGTCCAATTTGTGAACCTTAATTAGCATATCCCGAAGGGCATGCCGATGGGACAAGCCAGGAATTTTACCATCTGGTATCAAACCAATTGAATATGAATAAGGGAGGCAATAGAGCTACCACTTGCTGAACCTGAATTATTCAGACGCATAGGGATTAAACCTCCGGGAGGAGTACTGTTATATGGTCCCCCTGGAACTGGAAAAACCATGCTTGCCAGAGCAGTAGCACACAGTACCAAAGCGACATTCATTAAACTGTCTGGACCTGAATTGGTCCATAAATATCTTGGTGAGGGAGCGCGACTCGTCAGGGAAATATTCCAGATGGCACGGGACAAAGCACCCAGCATCCTCTTCATCGACGAGATCGATGCAGTGGGCGGCACGCGCACAGGCAGCACAGACGGAACTGAAGAAGTCAACCGCACAATGATGCAGCTCCTTGCAGAGATGGATGGCTTTGAAGATAGAGGTGATGTGAAGATAATTGCAGCTACCAACAGGATAGACCTGCTTGACCAGGCTCTTCTCCGCCCTGGTAGATTTGATAGGAAAATTGAGATTCTCCAGCCTGAAAAAGAGGGCAGAAGGTCGATCTTCGCCATACATACGCGTAACATGCCCCTGGCTCAGGATGTTGATCTCGATGAACTCGCCACACTCACTGAAGGCGCATCGGGTGCGGATATCAGTGCTATTGCAACAGAAGCAGGGATGTTCGCCATTCGCAGAAGAGGCGAATATGTTACCAGGTCAGACTTCCAGAAGGCACTGGATAAGACCCCGTATTTAAATACGGGGACTAATTCCCGGAAGAAGGCTGACAAAGAATCTGGTATGTTTGTATAGGTGGCAGGCGGGTGGTTAGATTCTCACCAACCAATTTTATCTCATCCGCCAGCCTACTCTTTCACAATCCTAACTTTTTGGTTTAATTGTACTGGTCGCTCTCGCCGCTTTTTTCGCTGCCATGGTATCTATCACATCATACACAGGTGACTCGAATTTCGGTTCGATAATGTATCCATCGCTGAGTGCACGCATATAAACTTCTCGTCCCAGTTCTGTGCGCACGATCACCGTAGACCAGCCCTCTGGTGAGCCCACACTTCCAACCGATATGTCAGCATATTTTGAGGTGAAGTCCGTACATGCGGCACAGCTTCCCTTGACGAATTTCTTTAATTCCTTATGCGGTACAATCATCTGCCGCCCTTCCCTGAGCGTGACTATCAGTCCTTCTTTTTTGATGTTAAGTTTCTTGATTTCTTTCTTATCCACTCCGAGATGGTCAATCAGCTCGGGGTTGAACTGTTCCATGCAGAAAAGCCCTATCGTCAGTTTGATCTTGTCTGATGGCGATAGTACGACCCCCTCACTCCCAGGCACCTGCATTTTCCGGGCTGCAAGGATCTGACACGGCGTACCCACAAACCCGAGTTTAATCCAGTCCTTTGGTATATGCTGTACAGCCTTTATGATAGCATCGTGGGGTGAAAGGACGCTGAATGATGCAGAAGGGCTGTATTTTGATCCCGCTGTACTCAGTAGATCCTGGTATGAGGTTACAATCCTGGGAGTTGGTTTCCAGTCTTCCATGCCTATCACTATGGTGCTGTTTATTATGCCGCGATCCATGGCATACCAGAGTAGACTGGTGACAATACCTCCGTCCTGGCACACGTTCAATATTCCCTGATCTGAACTTTTTGCTATGCGCGCCCAGACATTATTTGAAACGCCCCATTTCTTCTCCACCTCTGGCAAAAGCAGGCTGGTCTTGGGGCACGCCATCATGCATACTCCGCAGTCAAAACAGAGTTTTCCAAGCTCCTGTTCGGTCACATCCCTTTCAATTTGCATCGGCTCCCCTCCTGATATCTTTATGCAGTTTGCCGTACACACAGCAGCGCAGCTTCCGCACCCATTGCAGATGCCCTGAGATATTACTTCATCTTTAAGTCTGTCAAAGCATGTGGGCTCGTATGTAGCTTCCCGGAGCGCAGCCTCCATGGCATCGTTGTCGTTCTTTGATGCTTCTTTAAACTTGGCGATATATTCTCTGACCGCCCTGTCTATATCCAGATTCTGTTTAGCAAAGGCGCGGATCGCATCCTCAAGGGATGGGGCATTCGCCGTTCTTCCATATTTGTTGTATCTGATATCACTGGCAGAGCACCAGATCTTAAAACGCTCACGAAGCTCAACCTTGACCTGTTCGAAACGGTCATAGTCCTCTGAATATGTTCTTACATAACGGGTATCCTTTTCTCTCATATTATATTCCTCCATTCAGTTGCCGTGTTCC
>JBDROC010000123.1:0-2490 GCA_043810475.1 Methanobacteriota archaeon
CGAGAACAATTACGATAACGGCTGCCTGACTTTTATCGGGCAGCGAAAATACGAGAGTGAAGTAAGAGCCAACAGCGACCACATCTGGAAGAATCCATGGGTGGGAAACCAGATCGGAGCCACACCGATCCAGAACTGGACCGCCCTTCATGTCTGGCTGTACCTTTTCTGGAAAAAAGCAAAATACAATCCCCTTTATGAGGAAGGTTTTGACAGGATAGGCTGCTGGCTGTGCCCTTCTGCGAGTATGGCTGACTTCACGCGTCTTTCACAAATACATCCAGAACATGGCGAAAAGCTTGAAAAATACCTTCTGGACTATGCATCACGCAACGGACTTCCTGAAGAATGGGTAAGATATGGCTTCTGGCGCTGGCAGGTGCTTCCAAAGTCCATCCAGATGATCGCGGAAAAGAAGGGCATAAATACAATCGCGAAATCCAGTAAGAAACCACTTCAATTCACAATGACCATTGGCTACCGCCCGTGCAGGGCAGGCGGGATGACGGCTGAAGGTAGTTTTGGCACGCCTTTGAACCTGCAGCAGATAGAGGTATCAGGATTGCTTTCGATCATCGGGGAAACGAATTCTATTGACGGCGTGATCATTGCGCAGACAGGCGAGAACAACGTCCATGTTTATGCAAGCGGGACTGTTGTGGCTAGAGGTGGGAATGAGGATGAAGCGCGGGAATTGATCGGACTTTCACAAAAGACGATCCTTCGGGCAGTCACATGCACAGGATGCGGAGTATGCGTCGGGCAGTGCGCGGTGCGTGCGATAACCGTTAATGGGACTGCGCGCATCAGTGGTAAATGCACACGCTGCGGGAAGTGCACGAGGGCGTGTCCTGTGGTGAAGTTCGGGACATCTTTGTAGAGTCTTGAATGTTTCCTGTTGGTTGCCTCGGATTCCGCGAGGCGCCACCACAGTTTAAACATATAATTCAAGCGATGAATATCCGGCGCCCGTCCCATAAAACCTGGAATTTTTCCATCGCTACCTTTTTCATGAAAAACCCCATTTAAGAACCGATGATACATATCCTTGAAGGCAAAGTTTCAATTGAAAACATTGAAGAGTTCCTTCAAAAGCTCAAGCAAACAGGTAAGGAGAAGAACCTGACATTGCAGGCTCTGGACGCTGATAAGATAGCAGGCAAGGAACACATAATGTTCGCTGTCGAAAAGGCAATAAATTCCTTCAAGACAGGAACAAACATCGCGAACGATCTCTCCAAGGAAATAATGCTGTATGCTGCAGGCACGCGCCAGATAAACAAGGCAGTGAAACTGGGGATACATAAGGGAGTGAACAATATCGTGATCGTGGCAGTGGGTGAGGCGCAGCTTTCGGGATTTGATGAGATAAGACAAGAGCCCGTGCTTGCATATAGGGTTTCAAAGAAAGAGGCGCTCATGAAGATATTCGGTATCACGAATGAAGAGCTTGAAGCTGTGGGAGAAGAGAAGATCCCTGACCTTGTGCTGGAGAGGGTGGCGCTTGTGGATGTTATTAAGTGAAATCCTTTAATCGTGGTGTTTACGATAAAAAGAAGACAATTTATAACTAATGAAATATATTCTATTAAAAAATGGATGCTGAAACAGGCGAGAATTCTAAATCAATCAATGAACTCCAAACCCGGAAAGAGTTGATAGACCCTGTTTTAAGGAGAATGGGCTGGATCGATAAATACATTAAAGAAGAGGTAAATTCTGTCAAATCTGATTTCAACCAGAAGCATTATGTTCATCTTAATGTTAATAATATCGAAAGTGGTGTTGACAGGTTTATTGATTATGTTTTATTGGATGAAGATTTTACCGTTTTAGCAATTATTGAATCCAAGCGTTATTCTTTAAATGAAGAGAAGGGCAGGATCCAGGCAAGAACCTATTCTAAAGATATTGAGAAACAAGTGAATCGAAAGATCCCCATCTTTTTAACTAACGGCACTACATGGCGTTTTATTGATGAGGATGGAATTGAGCGAAAAGTAAGTGGACCATTCACCCAGGAAGACCTCAAGAGAAGAAGCGATCTGCATAATCAAAAGCGAGACCCCAGAGAAGTGAATATCGACCCTCGCATTATTGACAGACCAAGAAACTTTCAAATTGTAAGAGCATTGAGTGAACATTTTGCACAAGGGCTTCGAAAAGCTCTTATCCAGATGGCTACCGGCACCGGAAAAACAAGAGTGGCAATGGCTATCATTAAATTGCTGATAAATGCAAATATTATACGCAATGTATTATTTATCGCTGACCGCATACCTCTTGTCAATCAGGCTAAATCCAATGGATTTAAACAATTTTTTACTGAACCTGTAGCTGATTTGCGCGAAGGATTTACAACAAGTGCCAGGCTTTATGTTTCAACAATCCAGACATTGATGGGCGGATATCCAAAAAAACTATTTGAGAAATTCAGTCCCGGGTTTTTTGATTTGATAGTATTTGATGAAGCTCACAGGTCTATTTATG
>JBDROC010000124.1:0-2574 GCA_043810475.1 Methanobacteriota archaeon
CTTGTTCTTGCAAGCTCAAGGAATTCATCGATAGTATCAGGCGATACCGCAAGTGTCATCCGCTCCTGCGACTCTGAGACCAGGATCTCCCAGGGGTCAAGACCAGGATATTTCAACGGACATTTCTCAAGCTCGATAAGACATCCTCCTGACAACTGCGCCATCTCCCCAACTGATGAAGAAAGACCGCCAGCGCCATTGTCAGTGATGGCATTGTAAAGCCCGATATCTCTAGCCTCAAGCAGGAAATCCATCATTTTTTTCTGGGTAAATGGGTCTCCTATCTGGACAGCTGTCACCGGGGAATTCTCGTCAAGTTCAAGTGATGAGAACGTGGCTCCGTGTATGCCGTCTTTCCCGATACACCCTCCGGTCATCACAATGAGGTCGCCAGGAAATATTTTCTTGATATGCGAGGGCTTTCCGTTAATTGTAGAGGGCATTATCCCGCCCGTGCCGCAATAGACCAGCGGTTTGCCCAGGTACCTTTCATCAAATACGATGCACCCATTCACTGTCGGGATGCCGCTTTTGTTACCACCATGCTCAACGCCCCGGCGCACACCCTCAAATATCCTCTTGGGGTGAAAGAGCCTCGGAGGAAGGGGTTTATCATAGAATGGAGAGGCAAAGCAAAAGACATCAGTGTTGAATATCAATCTCGCGCCCATGCCTGTGCCAAGCGGGTCGCGGTTCACGCCAACGATCCCTGTAATTGCCCCGCCATACGGGTCAAGGGCAGAAGGAGTGTTGTGCGTCTCAACTTTCATCACAAGGTTGTACTCATCATTGAACTTTATCACGCCTGCGTTATCAGTAAAAACAGACACAAGCCAGGTTTTATTGATCTCTCGGGTCGCCCGCTTTATATATGTACTGAAAAGCGAGTTTATTGTTTTTGTTCCACCATCATCCGCATAGGTTATCTGGCTGTTGAATATCTTATGTTTGCAGTGTTCAGACCAGGTCTGTGCAAGCACCTCTATTTCAACATCTGTTGGCATAGTCATGCCAAATTTTTCTCTTTCTGGCCTCTTTTTCGCAAAATAATCGCGGATAACTTTCAACTCGGAAATGTCAAGAGCAAAAAGCCGCTGCCTGCTGAGTTCTTTAAGTTCATTATCGCTTATGTCAAGGTCGGTCGTCGTTACTGAAGGGCTGTGTTTTCCAGTGACCACAGGAAGCGGGAGATGTATGCCTATTTCTTTATCAAATTCCCCAATGCTTATAATTTCCCACCTTTCGATGAGCGAGTTTGCAAGAAGCCCACCCGCGATGTTGCTTGCATCTTCTTTTGTGATGTCCCCGCTGATAAGATACTGTCTTGAAAAATATATCCCCTTGATGCTTGTTTTCAGGACATCTTCTGATGCTTTTTTTGCTGTCGCTCCCACGTTATCTGTTACCCCGGGTCTATAGCCTACCTCTATCAGCCATGAAAAATCAGAAGCAAGCGGCTTGTCGGAGAACACCTGTATAACGTGGTCGGCAAAAAGTTTTTCCCCGAGAAGTTTCACCTGTCCGGTAGAAAGAGCAGCATCAAATGTATATATCTCAATAGTTCTCACGGAATCAACATTAATACTGAAGTCTTCCCTTATCCTTTTTTTGATGCTTTCACCCAGCGCATCTCTCATTCCTTTTTTAAAACCGACTTCTATCCTGATGACCATTGTTCATTCACTGGAATCTTATTAAGGGCGGCAGGATATAAAATAATATGCAATTACTTGAAATATGAGCGTTTGTGATTCCCCACCCCCCAACCCGCTCATACAAGATTTCCCCAATATTTATTTTATTGTATATGAAAAACATATAGTAGCACGGTTAAATAATCAGTTACCATTATAGTAACATTAAAGTAGTACCAGGTAGTATTTATTTTAATTAAGCATGATAGTCAGAAAAAATATTACACTTGAAAATATCCACCTCAAGAAACTTGAACCCCTTATCAATAAACATGAGGGAAATCTGAGCGCAGCTATCAGAGATTCGATCGATATGACCGATGTTGTATTACTTCAATACGGTACTATCGAAAAAGCAATAAAAAGCATTACTACTGAAACGAAAAAACTGACAGGACGGGAGCAATCAATAGAGTCTGGAAAAAATGTGCTTATCGCAAGCCCGGTATTCCAGTGGATGCTAAAATGGACGCAAGGAATACCACTGGATCATGAAATACTTGACGAATTGCTTGACCCGTTAAAGATCAAGACCATATCTGAACTTGATAAGCATATCAATGCCATCAGTCGTGAATCAGGCTGGAACTGCGAAGTATCCATATTCTGTATGGATAACATGGATCCTGAAACCGCAACCGTGGCGGTCACTGGAAATAATGAACTTTACCGGGATTTTCTCGCTCAACTTGTGATAATGTTCATGGTCTATAACATGGGTCTTGACATTGATGTTATTTACAGGCGCGCTACTTCCACCCGAATTGATCTAAAAAAACGCGAGGATGGTGCGCATTGGAGCGCTGCAAATGATCATTTCGGCTATCTAAAAGATGCAGTGGAAGAGTTCGTATCAAGAAGAGAATTCTGGAAAAACCTT
>JBDROC010000125.1:0-7149 GCA_043810475.1 Methanobacteriota archaeon
GAAAAGAGTATATATTTGAAAGGTTGAACCCTTTTACTGTTAAGATCACAACAGGTGCCTCGCATACCATCGCAGGGCTTTCAGGCAGTTTGTCACTGGAGATGAAAAAAGACTTTTATGACAGATCCTATTTAATAAAATTTAAAGATGGTATCCAGCTTTCCCAGAAATCCCAGATCAAGTTCTTCCTGAAACTTCCTCTTGTAACAAAACTCTTTCTCAAAAGCAATGAAAAATCAATTGAGGTCGATAGACATGTTGAGTATCGCAGGAATGCGTGGCACGGTGAAGTCCACAGGGGAGTGCTCTGCGTATATGCAGACGCTGAAATCAAATTTGACCTGCCGTTTGAGACGCAGGACGCACTTGTGCCCCTCAGGATACTCAATAAGGGCGATGTAACAAGGGAAATAAAAAAAATAGTAATTGACCCTGAGAACCTGTCCCTTTTTAAGGGGGATAACGGATTATTCACAAATAAGGTATATATTTATGTGCTCTCTTCAGATGAGTTCAATATTGAATATGGCACTAAAACAACCACAAAAGCCATCAATCCGCATCCATTGATCGACCGGAAAATGTCAGTGACAAGGACTGTGCTTACCAGGTTCGATAGATACGGTATTGCAAGGGAGCTTGGATTATGATCGACTTTCACAGCATCTATTCTCAATATAATCCAATAATCAAGGCAGGTCTGGTACTGGTCATAGGTCTGTTAGCTTCAAAGCTCATCTCAAGCGTATCAGGTAAGATTGTAACAACAAAATTTGGAAGCCATATAGGGGGCGTGACAAGGAATATCGTGTTCTATGTGCTGGTGCTGGCAACGATCATATCTGTTCTTGGAGAATTCGACATTAACCTCACCGGTGTGCTCGCTGCAGCAGGGATAATGGGTATCATCATAGGGTTTGCCGCCCAGACATCGGTTTCAAATATAATATCAGGTTTCTTTCTTCTTGCAGATAAGCCTTTTGAGATAGGCGAAGCGATAGAGATCGACGGGCAGGCAGGTCATGTCCTGGATATAAGCCTCCTGTCCACGAGAATAAGGACGTTTGATAACCGGTATCTGAGAATCCCGAACTCAACAGTGGCGAACGCAAAGATAGTGAACATTTCAAGATACGAGATAAGGCGGTTGGATATCTCCGTTGGTATCGCTTACAAAGAAAATATACAGAAAGCTGTTGAAAAAATAGATTCCGTTTTAAAAAGAAATGAGAATATTCTTATGGAGCCTGAACCATTGATCATTATCTCAAAGTTTGGAGAATCCAGCATAGATCTTGAGGTCAGGGTATGGATCCAGAGAAATAAACTGTTTGACATCAGATCCGAGCTCATAATAGGTATCAAGACCGCTTTTGATGAGGCGGGGATCGAAATACCCTTCCCGCACAGGACCGTGTATTTCGGGGATGATGGAACGGTTGAAATAAAGAGAAAATGATAATATAACAAACAAATGGAAGTCGGAGTTTCATATGCAGGACAATCAGTATGCTATTCTAAGAAAAGAACATTTTAGCAGCCTCATCTCCACACTTTCAAAGCTTCATAAACTGGCAGCGCCTGTATTTAAGGGTTATAATAATTATGCATTTGAAGAAGTAAGATCAGGCGAGGAAATAGCACTTAATTATATCCCTACTATCCTTCCCCCGAAAAAATTCTTTATGCCAGTACATGAAACACTGCTGGAGTATGAGATAGGCAAGGGGCGCAATGCAGAAGCGGTCATAGAGTATGAAGAAATGCTCCTCTTTGGAGTACATACCTGTGATATTGCCGGGATCCAGTGCTTGAATATGGTATTTTCAGAACATCCCCAGGATCAAAATTATCTTATACATAAGCAAAATATCAAGATCATAGGGCTTGAATGCAATGAATATTGCGATGAATTTGCTAATTGCCGTCTTATGAATACACATCTGCCCGATGGCGGATATGATCTATTTTTCACCGACCTGGGAGATTATTTCATCGTCCACATTAATACCCAGGCAGGTGAAGAGATAATCGAAAGTGCAGGTTTTTTCAAGAGCGCAGAAATATCTCATCTGAATGAGCTGGCATCATTTCGTGAAATGAAAAAAACATTATTCAAGAATGAACTCCCAGTCGATTTAGATCTTATTCCTGATCTGTTTGACAGGTCATTTGAGAGCAAGGTTTGGGAAGATCTTGACGAAAGATGCTTAGCATGTGGAAATTGTACCAATGTATGTCCCACCTGTTACTGCTTCGATATAAGAGATGAGATTAACCTTTACCTCACTGAAGGAAAGCGATATCGAGTGTGGGATTCATGCCAGCTTGAGCCATTTGCAAAAGTAGCAGGAGGTAAAAATTTTCGAAAGATGCGCAAAGAAAGGCAAAGACATCGTTATTATCGAAAATTCAGGTATCCGATAGAAAGATTTTCAAGATTTTTCTGCACCGGATGCGGCAGGTGCAGCCGTTCTTGTATGGCGGGTATCAGGCTAAAAGAGACATTGAAATCTTTAATAGGAACGAAGGAGGAGGCTAAGGCTTAAATTGGTTATGAAAAAAATAATTTTGAAAGACTCCGCATATAGCATAAAAAAAGGAAATATCCTTAGCATAAAACAGTTGACTGAAAATGAAAAGCTGTTTGAAATAGCGCTGGAAGGCGGGGAACGGTTTGATAATGAACCCGGACAGTTTGTCATGGTCTCTGTATTCGGCGCAGGTGAAATACCAATATCAGTATCTTCTTCTCCAACTAATAATGGATATTTTGATATATGTGTAAGAGCTGCTGGAAAGGTGACGAATGCCCTGCACAAATTGGAAGCAGGAGATGTTATCGGAATTCGAGGACCTTTTGGGAAAGGCTTCCCGATCAGGATGCTTGAAGGAAATGACCTGTTAATTATCGCATGCGGATTGGGTCTTGCTCCACTTCGTTCTTTAATCAGGTATGTCTTTGATAACCGCAAAGATTTCGGAAAAATCAATATTCTTTTTGGATGCAGAAGTCCGGGAAATATACTATTCCCCGACGAGATCAACGATTGGAAAAAACGAAACGATGTATATTTTGAAAGTACTGTTGATTGTGGCACCCCAGACTGGAAAGGACGTGTGGGACTTATCACAACCCTTATCCCCGGCGTCCATATCGAGCCAGATAGAACCTTTGTGGCGCTGGTGGGACCTCCTGCTGTGTACATACCCGTAATAAAAGAACTGTTATCCAGGAATGTTCCGGAACGACATATCCTGATATCTCTTGAAAGGCATATGAAATGCGGTGTGGGTAAGTGTGGTCACTGCCAGATACAGAATTTATACTGCTGCCAGGATGGACCTGTTTTTAATTATGAAGAGATCAAACACTTGAAGGAGGCATTTTGATATGAGAAAACCAAAGGTAGCCTTTTTTGACTTTGCATGTTGTGAGGGATGCCAGTTGCAGATTGCGAATATGGGAGAAACTCTCCTTGATGTATTGGATGTAATAGATGTTGTGGAATTCAGGGAGGTCATGTCTGAAAAATGGAACGGAGAGCTTGATGTTGCAATAATAGAAGGAAGTATCACGGACGAGCATGCTGTTGAACGTATAAAACATATCAGGGAAAGATCCAGAATATTGATCGCTTATGGTTCCTGTGCGACCATAGGTGGAGTGAATGGAATGAAAAATAACTTTGATCTTGATGAGATCAGGGAGTATGTATATGGTTCACAGTACCATTTTTTCCCGACTGAAAAAACAAGGGCAGTCAATCAGGTCGTAAAGGTTGAGTATTCCGTAACTGGCTGCCCTGTGTATATTCCAGAGTTGGTAGAGGTATTAAAAGCCGCTCTGCAGGGTATTCCTTACTATGTGCCTGACTATGCAGTCTGTGTTGAATGTAAACAAAATGAGAATGTATGCATGTTCGAAAAAGGGGTTGGCTGTCTGGGTCCAGTTACAAGGGCGGGGTGCAATTCGTGGTGTGTAAATAATGGGAATATATGCTATGGCTGTCGCGGTATTGTGAGCGATCCGAATGAAAAAGGAGCGCGTGATGTTCTTTCAAAATATAATATCGCACTTGACCTTATTTTAAATAAGATAAATATGTACAACAAATGCAAGGAAATTGATTAGAATGCACAGGGATCTTAACATTAATTTAGAATATTTAACAAGGGTCGAAGGTCACGGTAATATAGTTGTAAATGTAAAAGAAGGCAGGCTGGAAACATGCCATCTGAACATTGTAGAAGCGCCCCGTTTCTTTGAAGGGCTCCTGAGAGGTCGTTCTATCTTTGAAGCGCAACATATAACAAGCAGGATATGTGGCATCTGTTCCTGCTCACATTCACTTGCTTCGATCCAGGCTGCTGAAGATGCGCTTTCTATCACGCCGTCTGAGCAGACAATAAAACTCAGGAAACTCCTCCTTTATTTTGAAGTGCTTGACAGCCATTTGTTACACATCTATTTCCTGGCAGCGCCTGACCTTCTGGGGGTGAAGAGTTTCGTGCCGTTGATCAGCACTCACAACGAGGTGATCAGACGGGCATTACGGCTTAAGAAGACCTGCAATGATCTGTGCGGCATCCTGGCTGGGCGCCATATCCATCCCATCTCTGCGACAATAGGTGGATTTACCAAGCTGCCGAAGGAAAAGGATCTTGATGCTGTGCTTGATCTGTTAGAAGGGATGAGGCATGATATTGATGCTACAGTGGAGTTTGTTTCTGCATTCAGTTTCCCTGGATTTGAACGGGATACAGAATACGTTGCTCTAGTTAGCGATGATGGCGAATATCCGCTCTTAACTGGAGACGTTGGCTCATCTGATGGAGTGAGGATGAATAAAAAGGAGTACAAAAAAGTTACGAACGAATTTGTTGTCCCTCATTCTTCTGCAAAGCATACTAAACTGAGTCGTGAGTCTTATGCTGTGGGTTCACTTGCGCGGTTCAATTTGAATTATGACAAACTTCATCCGGAAGCGAAATATACCGCTTCTGTCCTTGGGATAAAACCCGGATGCATCAATCCATTTCTGAATACTGTTGCACAAATGGTTGAAAGCGTGCATTGTTTCAATGAAGCAGTTTCAATAGTACAGGATCTAAAGAAAATTGGAATAAATCATAATGAAGAAATCGTGGTGGGGCTAAACGAAGGATCAAGGATCTCTATCAAAGCGGGTAATGGCGTGGGGGCAGTGGAAGCGCCTCGCGGTACTCTTTTTCACAACTATGAGATAGATGAGAAGGGGATCATCACAAACGCCAATTGCATTATTCCTACAAGTCAAAATCTTAATAATATTGAAAGGGATATGGAAAAGCTGGTGCCGGAAATACTTCATAAAAGCGATGAAGAGATAACGCTTTTTCTGGAAATGCTGGTGAGAGCTTATGATCCATGTATCTCATGCTCAACGCACTTCGTTAATGTAAAATTTGTTAACCAATGAAAGAACTTGCTTTATATGACCGATGATGGTGTTGGGATACATGCTGTTTTGAAGCTAAGAGAGATGGTGTTAAGGGAGCTTTAGTCAACAAACCTGAATTTGATATGCCTCTCTTTCAGAATACTGGCACACTTTTCCTGGGGTTTGATGTCAAGCCCTCCCGGAAATGGTCTTATTTCACTTCCTGCAAGTTCATGGATTGCCTCCTGGACAATCTTTCTCGCATGCAGCGCCTTAAGATATGATTTTCCTGGTGGAATATGCTGGTTGTGAATTCTGTACGCAGGCGGTGCAAATCTCAGGAGGAATTCATCCCAGAGCTTCTTTTCAATAACCCCGCTGTAGGCAGGGTTGATGAGGTCGGGAAACCAGAGCATGTATAAATGCGTAATATGGTTGGAGATAAAGTCAAAGCCCTGGATTATGTTCCTTGCAAGCAGGGCGTCAGAAGCTAAGGAAGTCACGCCATGCAACTGGTCAAGCGCCCCAGCGCCTGCAAGAGCATGAGATGTTGGACAGAATCCGCATATTCTCGTAGTAGAGCAAGCTGCTTTCCTTGGTTCCTGATTAACCAGAACCTTCTCAAAACCCCGCAATAGCGTACTTGAACATCTCGCCTCCTTAACAATGCCTTTCTCCATCTTAAGAAGAACGCGCATGTGCCCCTCAACTCGTGAGACGGGGTCAAGAATGATTTCCATTTAGCCCCCTTTTATCATTTTGAACCTTAGATATTTATCAAGCATATATGAATCTTCAGGGAACTGTAGCTTATCAAGGAGCAGAAGCGCTAACAACGCCAGGATATGCTCGGGTTTGGGTGGACATTCCGGAAGGTCAACAACAGGTTTGGTTATGACGTGCTCCTTGAGGATTATCCTTTCTTTTACAGTTTCACCGCCTATCAGGCAATACTTTCCAGTGTCATCAGGTCCTTCCACAAGCGCCCCCTCCACCACAAGCACATAGCCCCCTGTTTTCTCGATATCCTCAAGATAGTACTCGATATTAAGTTCGGGAGTGCGTACAGGCATGCCTTCTAAAAAAAATCCGCTCTGCTCAAGAAGCGTTTTATGGTATATTATGCATTCATTCTTAAGTATTGTGCCAAGAATCTCATATTCGCAGTTTAGAAAGGACATTGTGCAGCCTGAGCAGCCGGCGCCGTGAATCCATACCAGCTTACCTGCTTATGATCATATTAATAATTGCATCTTATGTCCCTCATGTCACTATCCTAGTTAAAGAATTCTGTGATCACAGAAATAGTCTTGGCATAGCATTATCTACCGCAGGACTTATCCTTTTCTTGGAAGGATTAAAACTTGGATTCCTGCCCTTAGGTCGTCAGGTAGGTGCAGGTCTCCCTATCACCGGATCGCCTTACCTTGTGGTTGCATTTGCTTCTATTTTCGGCTACGCCATCACACTTGCAGAACCTAATTTGCGTGTTCTCATCAACCAGGTGGAAACAGTTTCTTCAGGCGCCATCCAGGAGATCTTGTTATGCATGCGGTTGGAATAGGGGTCGGAGCTTCACGAGCACAGGAAAATCCTTGGCATACCAATAGAGCCTGAAAAAGAGATCGTGATTACTCTGATAGAAAAAGAAAAAACCGACATTATAGCAGAAAAAATAAATATTATGGCGCTGCTTTCCCAGAACATTCTGTTGAGATTTGTGGGC
>JBDROC010000126.1:0-4311 GCA_043810475.1 Methanobacteriota archaeon
ATTCCCGCATGAGAGGTTTGTATTAATTAGTTAGAATATAAAGGTATTGTAATTTTTCAAATGTTCATTTTCTTTTCACTTCCGGCGATTGACAGGAAAGGGGGAGGCAGTGGCGGTGGTGGGAACCATGGAGGTCATTGACAGGAATGCCAGGATGTATACGATAATGTAAAATTTTTATAAAAAAAATATAGTGTGTGAGTTATTTCCCACACATATTATGTCTTAAACAAATTCAACTGCCATCATTTATCTTATTTCTCCCCTTTGTATTTATTTTCATCGCCATCGCAATCACAATCGCATTCGCAATCACAATCGCACATATCATTGCCGTTGGCTGCAGCACCTCCAGTAGAACCCACAAGTACTGCGAAGATTAGGAGTAATCCTGCAATTGTTCTTATTTTCATTTTCTTTTCATCTCCAGTTCTTTTCTGAACAATAAAAGCTATGGACTCTTCAAACATATAGACACACTTACTGTTTCAAAAGTTAATTACGCTTTTAAATTGTTTATAATAGTTTCAAACCCTTCAAGAAGGTTTATAATGGTTTAGATTGATCCAATATGCCAATATATTGAATATTTGCATTTTCTCAATCTTTTTATCCCTGATTGATTGTATCTGTAACCTCTCCAAACACTTTCCTGACTTCCACATTTTGGACATTTTTAAGTTTCTTCTCCTTTGACCTCCATTGTATATTATATGGTGGTCAATATATATATAAATATATCCCTTTAAATTGGCAATATCCCTGCATGAAATAATTTATATATTTAGTGTGTTCGATGATGGGAATTTTAATGCCACAACTTGTAAGGGATTGTTTCAATTTGTATTATTATTGATCATATTTTTGGTCGTCGTTCAAAATAACAAAATTAGTGTTTATATTTTATATCCATCAAACGCGACTTTATGTTTATTCTTTACACCGTCATCTTCAAAAATCATGGCGCCGAGGGGGAGATTTGAACTCCCGGGGGGCTTTCGCCCCACAAGCTTTCCAGGCTTGCGCCTTGGGCCGCTGGGCTACCTCGGCACGCGGCTTCATTATACACCCTATTGCTCTTATTCTTTTGCTTTCCAGCCTTTCGGGTAAGTGCCCGGTTCCATGAACACCCTGTCTGTTGTCACCACGATCCCCGTAGCTGCCTTCAGTATATCGAGCGTCTTCATCTGCGCAACACCAAATGATACAGCTTCGCTTTTCTGCGTAAACACTGCCACAGGATCACCTTTCTCGATCCCGCTCTCGAGTGTCAGCACGCCAGGCGCTGCAAGACCTGCCCCGTGACACAGCGCATCAACGGCATTATCCCGGATAACGATCTTCGGAAGGTGCGTAAGGGCGCGCTCCATTGGTTGAATCACCTTTCGGAGCATCGCTTCATTACCATTTTCCTTCCATTCCACATATGCATCCTTAAGGTCGTGAAGCGTTACCATCGTTTCATCCTCGCGAAAAGGTCCGCTCTTTGAGCGCCTGAGTTCCTGCATGTGCGCTCCTGTACCCATAGCCATTCCCATGTCGTGGCACAATTTCCTTATGTATGTCCCTGCCTCACAACCCACCCTGAAAAGGACATTTTTACCCTCAACTTCGAGAAGTTCAATATAATATATGTTCCTTACCCTTGTCTCCCGCTTAACCGCTGAAATGATCGACGGCTTCTGGTATATTTCCCCCTTGAATTCCCTGAAGACGCTCTTTAATTCCTTTTCCGGAACTTGCGTGTGCAATTTCATCATGCAGATGTATTCTTTTCCTGCAGTCAGGAGCGCATCAACAGCCTTTGTAGCATGCCCCAGCATAACCGGGAGCAGTCCGGTCACGTTAGGGTCAAGTGTTCCACTGTGCCCTGCTTTTTTAAGTTCCAGGATCTTTTTTACCCATGATGTAACTTCATGGCTCGTGGGTCCCGCCGGCTTATCAAGATTGACCACTCCTTTCTGGATGTATTCCTGTATTTGCCTCTCTTCAGGTCTATTGCCAAAAAGCTCATCGCTTGGATCCTCAGATTTAACAAAAGTCTCTCTTCTTATTTCAGATGGCAACAGGTTCATTTCAGACATTTGACCGCTTTCCCAACTGTTTCACATATTTTTTCAGGACTCAACCTGGAAGAATCAATAACAATGTCATACACGGACAGATTTCTTATGTCAATATTATAGTAATTAAGATATCGCACCCTTTCACATTCTTCCCGTTCTGATGTCTCTTTCATTGCAGAGGAAACTGGTTTATTCTCTCTCTTCGCGATGCGCTCTGCCCTTATCTCAAGAGGGGCTTTGAGCCATACCTTCAAGTCAGCATCCACAAGGAAACCCGAAAGCCTCCCTTCAAGGATAATGTTGTCTTTTTCCTTTGCGATCTTCTTTTGCGCCTCGTCAAGCTTCCGGTCTATTTCATCATTGCATCTTGCCAGCGTTCCGAACTCATCAAGCGACATGCACCGATCGTTTGCAAGCTTCCTGAAAATATCTCCCATGGATACAAGTTCCATCCCGAGCTTGGCGGACAGGAGCTTTGATAAAGTGCTCTTGCCGCTGCCCGGAGGTCCGCTAATCGTGATCCTCAATTACATTCCGCCTATGTTCAATGCCTTTCTTGTGATCTGGCTAACAGGTATTGAACAGATGAAATACCAGAACAGCCAGTACTGGATCTCCCAGAAAACCTTATCAGTCAATCTATGCTCTCCCCAGAATGGGAAAATGATAGACGCATTCGGTGACTGGGCAATAGCGAGATAGACCCAGAAGAAAAGCGGTATCGAGATGATGCTTATATACAGCATGGGCTTGAACTGCTGTTTCATCATCCCCATCTGATCTTCCATCATTTCAGCCTGCTGGGTCTGTAATTTCTTGATTTTTGCGGCGTTATTGGATAGTTGTGCCTGCCTCAGTTCCTTTTGCATTACCTTTGACTTCTCTTGCACACGTCTCATCAGTTCCCAGTCCATGGTATATTTCTGGATGAGAGAGGCATATAGACCTGTAATTGCAGCAAGGATGAATATTATTATATGAAGCGGCAGTATCGATAGCAGTGGGTTCAATAATCCCCCGACCAGTTTTCCGATGATATCCCTCAGGTCAGGTATCAGGATGATGCCGAACATGAGGAATAATCCAAGCCAAATAGCCATTTTATCTATCGCTTTTTTAATCATAGTTCTCCAGAACTTTTTTAATATCTTCAAATATCGCTGAAATGTCCTTGCTTCCATCGATCCTTTGGAGGATGTTCTTCTTCGTATAATAAGTTATCAGGGGCAGTGTTTGTTTCTTATAAACGATCAACCTGTTCCTTATAGCATCTGCTTTATCATCCTCGCGCTGATATAACTTTCCTTTGCATGCATCGCAAAATCCTTCTTTTTCAGGCGGGTTGAACATAACATGATAACTTGTGCCGCAGGCGCACATCCTTCTCCCCGAGAGGCGCTTTATCAATTCCTCGTCATCAACGTCTATATTCAGGACAACATCGAGCTTCCTGCTTGATTCTGTCAGAATCATCTGGAGAGCATCTGCCTGAGGAATCGTGCGCGGAAATCCGTCGAGCAGGAATCCTCCGGAACAGTCAGACCTTGATAGCCTATCTTTTATAATGGTTATCAGAAGTTCATCAGGGACAAGTTCTCCTCTTGACATATACGATTTTGCTTTTAGTCCCAGCGGTGTGTTATTGCTGATATTTTCGCGCAGCATATCTCCTGTAGAGATGTGAGGGAGCGAATAATTCTCAGAAATTTTTTTTGCCTGTGTACCTTTTCCTGCTCCCGGTGGACCGAGTAAAATAATATTCATTTCAATCTTTCCCGTAATGGATTTGACTATATTAAAGCTTATTCAAAAGTTTCAGGCTCAAATTGAAGGTAAAAAAGCTGGATTTTTTCGTTAGGAGGGCAAAAGCCGGAAGAATAGTATCGTTGACGGGATTTGGGAGGAAACTATATGTCGACTTTTGCCTAACACAATTTACGTCAATTGACGATATAAACTTTACGGATTTGATTTTGACGAAATACAAAGCAGAATACGCTGGTAAATTCGTGGAATTTGTCAATGCAAGAAACACATCTGTGGTCTTGTTCTGGATAGATTTCATAACGCTGCAATTAATATATTAAAAAGATCAAATAGTACGGTAGTGTCCTGTCAAGTGTCAATTAGCAACAAATAATCGAGATAAATTGATATGGATTCTGTTGATTGCTATGGGGTCTAAAGAAAACGAACCGCAGATAATGGCGCCCAGAGTCACGCCTCTGGAGGGCGTGTCCACGTC
>JBDROC010000127.1:0-3543 GCA_043810475.1 Methanobacteriota archaeon
AAGATCAACTTTCAGCCTGTCCGGGATCGTCATATCGAGCATAGCACGGTATATCTGCCCGATAACGTCTTCGCCTGAAAGCCCCTGCTCTATCAAAAGATAATCAAGTTTCGCTTTTGCTTTCATGAAATCCCCGGCAAGAGCGAGTTTTATCAATTCCACCACTTCCTCAGGCTTCGCAGTGGCAGTGGTCTTGTAGATAGCGTCCATATTCACGTTTTTATCAAGCATCGCGGCAGCCTGAAGAGCGTTTATAGCGCGCCTCATGTCACCAGCAGCTACGTATCGTATGGCTTCAAGACCGTCATCTGTCAGAGTAACGCCTTCTTCTTTCGCGATGTGTTTTATCCTCTCCTCTACTGCGGCACTGGAAATAGGTTTGAACCTGTAGACCGCACAACGCGACTGGATCGGTTCGATAATTTTTGAAGAATAATTGCATGAGAGTATAAATCGGCAGGAGCTTGTGTATTTTTCCATAGTCCTTCGAAGAGCCGACTGTGCGTCTGACGTGAGAGCATCAGCCTCATCAAGAAAGATTATCTTGAACTCTGCTTCGCCCAATGGTGCAGTCCTTGCAAAGTTCTTTATCTTGTGCCTCACCACGTCGATGCCGCGTTCATCGCTTGCATTAAGTTCAGTGAAGTTGTTCGTCCATGACTCGCCGAAGAGTTCGCGGGCAACGCACAATGCGGCGGCTGTTTTCCCTACGCCCGGGGGTCCTGAGAAAAGAAGATGCGGGAGGTTCCGTGACTGGACATAGGATTTAAGGCGCTTTATGACTTCTTCCTGTCCCACTATCGCGTCAAGCTTTTTCGGGCGGTATTTTTCTATCCAGATTTCTTCTTTGAGCATCCAATCCTATAAGGGAACTAATATTATTTAACCTTCATCTCAGATCCTTGAACGGTGCGTTCCGCCCCATTCATCAGGCTATTCTTTTCCGTCCGCACAAGTGAGGTCAGAACCCCGGCAGCGCATATCACCGCAGATACAAGGAAAGCATAATGGAATCCAGCGAGGAACGCGGATTCATATGTCGCCCCGGCTGCCTGCTGGGAATTGAGAATGCTGTTGAATACCGCTCCTGAAATCGCAGTACCTGTCACCATGCCGAGAGTGCGCACCATAGCAAGCAGACCTGAAGCTATCCCGAGCCTGTTTGTGGGCACCGAACTCATGATTATCGTGTTATTCGGGGACTGGAACATCCCCATTCCGATACCGATCATCGATAGCATCAACACGATATCCCAGAAACCCGAATCCACACTCAGGTTGCTCATAAGGTAAAGAGCAAGAACGCAAAGTGCGATACCCAGGCTGCCTGGTATGGGGGATCTTGTTCTATCATATATCCAGCCAGAGAGCGGCGATACCAGCGCCATGGCAACAGGTACCCAGATCAGCGCCATCCCTACTTCCTTTGTACTGAAACCCAGTATCTCGACCATATAGAACGGCATGAGAAGGATCACTGAGAACATTGGCACAAAACTTAAAAAACTGCTCAAATTCGAGGCTGAATATAACCTGTTCTTGAACAGGGAAAGGTCAACCATGGGCTGGCTTGTCGAAGCTTCAACCCTTAAGAACAACAGCAAAAATACTGCGAACGTGATAAATAGAGCGATTATTTCGGACGAGCCCCAGCCAAGTTCCTGCCCCTCTGTGATCCCCAGCATCAACGAGGTCACGCTAATGAACATGAAGAATGCGCCGTAGAAATCGAATTTCTGTCCCTTATGCAGTTCATCTTTCTTCAAAGTCTTCAAGGCATACGCAGTCCCGAAAATGCCCACAGGGATATTGATAAAAAATATGCTCTGCCATCCTGCCCAGTCAATAAGGAACCCGCCCAGAACAGGTCCTAACATGGAGCCGACGCTGACCATGGTGCCGATAAGACCCAGTGCCCTTCCTCTCTCCGTGTGAGGAAAAGCGCTCGTGATGATCGCATGACCATTCGCCATTATCATAGCTGCGCCAACCCCCTGGACCATCCTGAAGCTGATAAGCTCCATCTCGGAAGCTGAGAAGCTGCACAGGGCTGAGCCGATCGTAAATATGGCAATACCTGCGGCAAAGACTGGTTTTTTGCCGTACATATCTGAAAGCCTGCCCAGCGTAAGCAGAAGGGCGGTGATGGTCAGCATGTATGAAAGGATCACCCACACGATGGTGCTTATATCCGTGTTGAAGTATCTGGTGAGCGTGGGTAAAGCGATATTCACGATACTTCCGTCAAGTGTCGCCATGAACACGCCGACAGATACTACGAACATGGCGCGCCATTTGTATCCCGGGTCGGTTTGTTCCTGTATATCTTGCATTGGAATGTCTGGATGGCAGGATTATGTTTTATAGTTAGCTCTGGAAAGATTTTATCAAGAAGTGCGTAATATACTCGAATATGCCTGCCACGGAATCGCCCTTCGAATTTAATTGCAGACACAGTTGATGTCAGAACCTGAACAGTTTTGATCTTCCCCCCTACAGCTTAAAATCGACCTCTACGGTCTCTTTGAATAAACCTTTGAATCCTATCATTTCTAAGGTTTTATCCGACATTCCTGTTAAATTCAGGTGCCAATTCTTCACTTGATGCCCAAGTCTAACTTCAACTCGTTCCACCCGTTCGAGATCATGAATAAAAGCATCTGCATCCTTCCAAACACCTTTTCGTTCAGAAAATTTATCAAGACGCCACTGAAGTTCAGCCAGCAGCCTGTATGCGAGGACACACACAAAAATGTACACTCTGACACGATTTTCAAGTCTGTGTCGCACAGGTTCCATTTCCTCAGAAGTTTTTAGAGTTCTGAACACCTTCTCAACAAAATCCTTCCCGAAATAAGACTTTACAACCTCCTGTGGTGGAAGAGATTCATCTGTAGAATAAAGCAAATACTTTCCATGTGAGCATTCAGATTCTTCATTCTGATCATTTATCTTGCTGGTTCTTCGTTCCTGATTTATATAAACCACAACAGAACGCTTCTTATCGAAAAGCTGATCCGTAGTCCTTTTTGCGTAAATGTGTCCGGTTCTGCTTTTATGGACAATTGGACATTTGTCATGTTTTGAGACGAGTAATGCAAGATTTAATTGAAGTTGCTGGATATTTTCAGGGTTATACCCAAGCTCTGCCAGTGGGCAGGTAATACCCCTACAAAGATATAAAGGTTTTGGTTTTATATTTTTAGTTAAATGTTACAAAAAAAGGTTGTATGCTTGCGAAAATAAATTATTGTACAGATTCAGGTTAGAAGTTGTAGGTGGGAATTTGGAATCTGTTCAGGTATATAATTCCAGCAATTAGAGCAATAAGATCCAACACCATAATGCTGTAAAATAAGCTTTCTCTCCTTAAAAATGTTTGCCTAATTCTTTAGTCTCTCAACCATAGCGTCAAGTTAGTCTTGGGACTTTTAAAATATATAACTAATTTTTTTATTTTATAGGTCTCGCCCCATCCTTAAAATTTCCTTAAAATCAAAAAGAAAATGTCAAATATCATGTAGTGTATATACACTACAAACA
>JBDROC010000128.1:0-3742 GCA_043810475.1 Methanobacteriota archaeon
CAAAAATAGCCCTTGCTCGCAGGGGGATCGAAATAAAAGAAAAGAACGTCCTTTTGCTTGGTGCAGGCGGCGCAGCGCGAGCTATCGCTTTTCAGCTTGCAAAGGACGGTGCAAAGGTCACCATTGCCAACCGCACGGTAGATAGGGCAGAAGCGCTTGTAAAAGACGTGATAAAGATCGGAAAAGTTAAAGCTTCAGGGTTTGAAGATATGAAGGACTTAATAAGCGATAGCGATATCCTGATAAACTCAACATCTGTCGGAATGTACCCGAAAATATCCGAGACCATTGTAACATCGGAAATGATGCACAAAGACCTTGTAGTATTCGATATTGTCTATAACCCGCAAAACACCCTGTTGCTTAAGGAAGCAAAAAAGGCAGGTGCCACAACCATAGACGGCGTGATGATGCTTGTGTTCCAGGGTGCAGAATCCTTTAAAATATGGACAGGAAGGACACCGCCTGTTGACATCATGGAAAAAGCCGTGAGGGAAAAACTGGCATGAAAATACTGATAATTGGTGGAACTGGCGAAACTGGCAGGTGGTTCGTGAAATTCTACAAAAAACATGGCTTTGAAGTGACGATATGGGGCGTAAATAAGAGAAAAGACATAGCTGAGTCTCTAGGCGTACGGTTTGCTGACGACTTTGATGGCGAGTTGAAAACAAGCGATATAGTCATGATATCGGTTCCCATAAACATCACGGAAAAGACCATTAAGGATATCGCTCCAAAAATGAAAGCAGGGAGCCTGCTAATGGATATTACATCAGTTAAGACCGGACCAGTGGAAGCCATGTTAAAGTATTCGCCCAGGGATGTGGAGATACTGGGCACTCATCCCATGTTCGGTCCATCAATACCGGATATCAGGGGGCAGATCGTCATCTTTACACCGATCGAGGGAAGGAGCAAGAGATGGTTCCCTGTAATCAGGAGCCTGTATGAGGAAAACGGCGCGCATATCGAGATCATGGATGCATCAGAGCATGACAGGATGATGGCAGTTGTGCAGGGGCTCACGCATTTCGCTTACATCTCCATTGGTTCCGTGTTCATGGAGCTTGAATTCGATGTGGCAAGATCCAGACGGTTCATGAGCCCGATGTATGACATCATGCTTGACCTCGTGGGACGGATACTGGCGCAGAACCCGTATCTCTATGCCATGATACAGATGAACCCTGAGGTAGCGAAGGTGCACAGGGCTTATATCGACCAGTGTAATCGGATGGCAGACATGGTCAAAAATAAAGACATTGAAGCTTTTGTGAACAACATGAAAAAGGCAGCCTCTCATTTCGGGGATACAGAGTCGGCGCTTCGCAGGTCTGAGAAACTCATAGGCACAAAGATAGCCGAGCATGATGAACTTGTGCGCGGAATTGGAAAGGAACGTGCACTCAAGCACATTTATTCTGGCGTTGTACACTATGGGAACGTGAAAAAAGTAGGTCCCAGAAGTGTTATTTTAGAGCGAGGAGGAAAAACGACCGAACTTTTAATAGAGAATGTTCGGCTGCTGGATGAACTGGAGTTGATAGCGTGGAAAACCACATCTCTGAGAACTGTTACACGAGATGTATCAGTTTTTATCCCGCACGGTTCTGACCCGGAAATATTGAAAACTGTTCTAAATGGCGTGGGTGGCGTTGTTTCATCTGATATCATTGATGTATTCAAAAAACAAAACGATACAAGTGTTACTTATCGTATCGTAATATTTGGGGATAGCAATGCCGCTCTCGTCCAGGGAAGTGTAGAGACACTTCTCAAGGGGATCGGCTGTACTGTCAGGTAAGGTAAATTAATGTCAGATAAGGTTTATTAGTCATGAAAGCACGAAACATGGTGAAACTATGGTGGAAAAAACCAATATAAGACCGAAACTCAATGATTTGAAGATCGGAGATGTCCTGCATGTGGGCACTGAAGAAAAAGAAGTTTTTAAAGTGACAAAACGTGGAGAGAACACTTACATTCTCGACCAGGGGGGAGATCTCAGGGAATACGGACGGTCTGTGATGGCAAAGAACATCTATGGTTTTGCAGAGAAGTATAAAGCGGTTTACTGGATAACGAAGGACGAAAAATAATTTTCCAATCGGCGTTACATTTCGACTTTTAACATCGCGGTTTCGATCAGTTCCCGGGTTATCTCAGGTAATTTCCCGGCATACTTTTTAAGTTTTCTGGGCTTGCAATTCTCAAGCGCGTACGCGAAGATTATTGGTATACCAACTGTGGCGTCAAGGTACGGGATAACGTTGCCTTCTCCTGCTTTCGGTATTTTGCCCCATGACTTGCCTTCGTTGATGGTGGCACCTGACAGCCCGCCTGTGTCCGGACGGTCTACAGTCACCTGGATAACATAATTCTCACCTGGACATTCCATTCCGAGTATCTGGGATATCATCGGACCTGTCTGCTGCAGGAAATTCTTTGGCACACCTCCCCCCACTTCAAGCGCTCCGCGCTCGATATTATTTATCATGCTGTGATGCACAATCGCTGCGCTCTCAAGTGCGTCCATTGTGGGACTCGGGTCAACGAAGTCTCCGGGGGAGAGCTCCTTGCAGTTCTTCTTCGCACACGCTATAAGGGGCAAATAACTTGTGCCCATTCCAACCGAGGAGTCGGCAAAAGCAGGAACGAATACAGGCACATCATTTTTTGCTGCCGATGCGATGAAAGAGCGTTCAGGATTCTTTGCAGTCTCAAGCACACCATTGCCGATAACCTTATAATAATGCGCTGTCGAAAATTTCTCAGGGAATTTGTTTTGAAGAAGCGCTTTCTGGGTTAGCGTCTGGACAATCTTATCCTGAGCAATAAGCGTGCGTTCCATATCGATATAAACATCATATATCCGAACAACGTCATTCTCTGCAAGTTCGTTATCATCCGCAGTATGATCGCCCTGGTGAACAGGCAGCCCGTATGCAAAATGCATATCATGGTATGTATTCGCACCTGTGGTGACGATCCAGTCGATAAAACCATTTTCTATCATCCTGGTGATGCCCCCACCCATACCCACAGGCGTCATAGCTCCTGCAAGCGTCAGGCAAATAGTAGAGTTCTCATCTATCATGGTCTTGAAAAGATGGCAGGCTTCTGCAAGTCTTTTCGCGTTATACCCCATCCCGTCAAAGACATTATCGACCAGGTCTGTAATGGTCATGTTCTTATTGATAGAGATGGGCGAGATCGGGTTACCACCCCAGTGATCAGACTTCTTATGGCGCATACTAATATGTCTCCGTATAATTAAAGCAAAACTATTACTTTCAAATATCCGGCGAGCTATTTAAGAATTTGCAAATATTGCTTTTTCCTTTTCTTTCTTAACAATCTCCTTCATTCTCAAGATAAGTTCTTTTTGTGCCTTTGTGTTGTGTTTTGCGATTTCAGAAATACCGTAAGCGGCACACCACCGTGTGACGGTTGTATTCATCTTATTTTCAACCGTATTTTGCCCATATTATTTCTTCCACCTTTTTTTCCTTAAAATCCATAGTATCCAGGGAGCTTCCTATCTTTCAATTTCTAAGAAAGAATATAGACGGTATTTTGACTCCATAGGAATGAACCTCAATAACAGGCGATTTCATATATTGGATCAACAGAAATACAACAGATGATAGAAGTCGAGGTTAAAGCGCGTGTATATGATCCGAAGCTCGTGGAAAGGTCAATTATTGCGGTGGGGGCGTCACCTATCGGGATAGAGGCA
>JBDROC010000129.1:0-6208 GCA_043810475.1 Methanobacteriota archaeon
CCCTCATGCCCCCCACCAGTGCCATTATACTTCACACTTATTTCTTCCATCAGCTTTGCAAGATTGACACCTGCGTTGATGGCGCATTTCCTGGCACGGGCGCTCATTTTTACCTGGTCACCCTCTTTTGAGGCCACAAAAGCCACATCAGCGCCTATTGAAATAAGATTAGAGGCTGCTGCACCTCCGAACGAGCTAACCTGTGAGGTTACGATCACCCAGTCATCCACTCTTTCTATCACCGAGCGCTGGGCAGCTTTCAGGAAGGCGATACGCATCGAGATGTCCTGTGGGAAGGTTGAAAGGGCGTCCATCACCTCATTGTATTCGATGCCGCTAAGTTCGATAAGTTCTGCCACCGCCTTGAACGAATCAGACGTGGCATGCTTGAAATTCCCGGTATCTGTGATAATGCCTGCTATCAGGGCGAAGGCTGCGCGCCTCATCACGGGCGCCCCCATGATGTTCAGTACTCCAAGAACTATCTCGGCTGCCGATCTCTTGTTCCTGTGGAGGTAGAATGCGGCATTTTCATTCAGTGAGGTCGTAGCATGATGGTCTATAACTGCATAGTTCTTCAGCGGAAAACCGTTCAACTGTGCGAGCGTGGAAGTATCAACTACAACAACAAGATCATAATCCGGTGCCGGATCAGTTACAAATTCGATATTTAACTGCCTGGCTAGAACGGTTGCAACCCTGTCGCACCCGTCTATGACACCTATGGTGCCCCCTATGGCTTCTTTCAGAGCAAAAGCACTTCCAAGCGCATCAGGGTCTGCGTTCCTGTGGCATAAATAGAGGATATTGTGGTAATCCAGCAGTTGATTATAGAATTCTGCTTCGTCAATCTCCATGACTATTGCGCAGAAGGTGTACCGATAGCCTGCTTGAGCTGCTCCTGGAGCTGCTGAAACCGTTTCTGAGCTCGCTCTTCCTGGCGTGCTAGTGTCTGCATTCGCAGGTCAAGCGTATCCTTTTTTTCCTTGAGGGATTCTTTAGTCTTATCGCGTTCTGTTCTTATCAATAGATCCCCGATAGCCCTGTAAACTACTGCATCGGCATCGACTTTTTCAAGCTCCTCAAGAGCAAGATCAGTCTCTTTCAATGTTATTTCGACCTGATTTTTCTGAACTGCGATCGCTTGCGCCTGCTGCTGGATCTGCTGCAACTGAGCAAGCTGGTTCTTGATTTGTGGGGGTAAATCTGTACTCATTTTATTCACCTGTTTCTGGGTGTAGTATTGCCAACCCCTGATTTATAACTTGTGCATCGAGCTCATTTCGCAAGAGATCTTGATCAGACGCAACCATCCGTTAAGGGCAGCCCTCATCGATACGATATCGTTTGCCTCAACTTTTAAAATAAGTGTATCTTGTTCCAATATGAGGTTTGATCTTGTGCGCTGGTACTCCTCCTCCAGTTCAGGCAGCAGCGACTCATATATTATCCTGCTGCTTGCGCCAAGATCGAACTCGAATTCCGCGAGAATTATCATTTCAGTGGTTAAATGTTTATATTCACGTTTATATTTTCGTTTGCAGTTAAATTTTTAAACCGACAAGATATATACGTAAAATATCTGATGGATTCACGGACAACATTTGAAATAATCACCATATTAGTATTAATCGTATTTTCTGCATTTTTTTCACTTTCTGAGGCCGCGCTTCTTTCTGTTGGCAAAATAAGGATAAGGCACATAGCAGAGATGGGGAACAAAAACGCAAAAAAGGTGGTTAGATTGCATGAGAACCCAGAGCAATTCCTTACTGCCATTCTGATAGGAAATAACATCATAAACATAACTGCCTCAGTACTGGCTACTGATGCTGCTTTACGCATTTTTGGAAATTCAGGGATCGCTATAGCCACCGGTGTGATGACCCTGTTGATCCTTGTCTTCGGAGAGGTCATCCCAAAGACGCTTGCTGCGAGGAATGCAGAGAATATCGCAATGATGGTTGTGAATCCAATTATCATTTTAATAAACATCCTAAAACCAATTGTGTGGTTCCTGACAACCATCGTAAACTCATTGATATTGCTTTTCGGAGGAAAAGAACGCGTGAAGAATCCTTTTGTTACTGAGGAATTGATCGGCATGATGTTGAAGGTGGGTGAAAAAGAAGGGACGATCGAGAAACACGAGAGTGAGATAATAAGCAATGTCTTTGATTTCACGGATGAGAAAGCACATGGTGTGATGACTCCGAGAGAGAAAATTGTCTGTATTGAAGAATCCGAAACACTTGATGTTGCGCTAAAACTGATAAACGAATCCGGTCATTCTAGAATACCGGTTTACAGGAAGGATTTTGACAATATGATCGGCATGATATATGCAAAAGATCTCCTGAAATTCAGGGACAACGAGCTGGGCAGAACGAGGGTGCGTGAAATAATGCGTCCTCTCCTTATCGTGAAAGCAGGAAGGGGGATTTCATCGGTCATGAAAGAACTGCAGCATAAAAAGATGGTGATCTCAATAGTAGTAGATAGTAACATGAAGGTAATAGGACTTGTCTCCATAGAAGATATCCTTGAGGAACTTGTGGGAGAGATTTTCGACGAATACGATGTGGAGACGGAAAAAGTCCCGATTATGGCACAGAAATCATAGGTCCTTCACCCCCGACCTTCCCGGCGGCATGAACATCGCTATCTTATCAGGAGAAGCTATCTCCTTGATGAGCCTCTTATCCTCGAATTTATCAGTCAGCACCCTGTATATTTTCTTCGAGAGGTCGTTCTGCTCAAACTCTCCCGGCTCAACTTCTATAACGAACTGCGCAATCTTTCTCACCGCGCTCACAGGTCCTCCTATCAGCCTCTTTTCTTCGTTAAGAATAAGACCCAGCGCCGCGCCCAGCATGACATCCTTTAAATAATTACGCTGCCCGCGTATCACAAAAGCGCCTTTTGCCACATATTCCCCCGACTCAGGGGTCTTTGAGACCTGCTCAGGCAAAACCCAGTAGGCATCCCCGCTTGCCTGTCCTGATTTCCAGATGACCGAATAAGAGACAGTGAACTGCGCCGCCTCCATAAGAGTGGTTTCTGGAACCTCTTTGCCTTCAGTCTTGATGACTACGGCAGGTGAACCAGATATGTGGGCATGGAAGAAGATGTCCCTCTTCTCAAAGTATTTTTTCACGATATCCTCGTTGCTCTGGGCATCCCTTCCCCCGATGACAAGGAAGCCGTCTGAGGAGAAGAACCACCTGAACTGCTCGTACCATTTCTGTTTGTGAACCGGGAGCTTCTGCCTGGTCTTTTTCGGAGCCTCTTCTTTTCCGGTCAGCTTTTTTGTGGCTTCGATCGCCTCAAGTGCACCTTTTATCTTTGAAGACAATTTTTTGGATCTGTCGTAATACACCTGTGAATTTTGCGTTACTGAAAGCCTGGCGTCCAGTTCAATTTCTTCGTTATCAAGCGCGATCGTAATAGTTCCTTTACTCGCATTAACGGATTTGATAACTCTGGCTTCAGGGACATCCGATCTTTTTAAAATGTTCTTGATATCGTCCCATGAATAGCCCTTCTCCCTTGCGGCTTTGATCGCGTTCAGGATGCCATCAACGGTCTGGTAATGACCGTAGATCATTTCACCCCTGCGAACCAGCTTTCCCTCATCATCCCGGAACTTCTCAAGCGCCTGGATCTGCTTCTGCAGGCGGTACTCATATAGCCCGGTCTTTTTATTTTTTGTATCCTTAATTTCTTTTATCTGCTCGCGTTTTTTTTCAGCACCTGCACTGAAATATTCATCCAGCGCATCGTTGAAATTGCCAAAATATTTCTTTTCGTTTTTCTCATAATGGGAAAGCTCAAAAGGAAGGACATCAACAGGTTTCCCATCCTTAAATACGATTTGTGGTTTCAGTTCAGCACCCAATGGTCTGAACACTTCCTGCATTGCTTTGTGCAGATCAGATACATCAGCCAATTGTTTTGCTGGCATATTTTTATCGATCCCTGCACGAGTGCAGACTTCTTCTGCATACTGCCCCCCCATGTTCATTCGAGTCGCTACTGTCCTGACAATGTCATTATCTGAGCTGGAGAACATCTCTTTCAGTTCGTCCGGGGTGGCTGCGACCGGGCTTAACTGCCCCTGCGGAAGCTCATACACCTCGCCCCTTATTACCTTTCGGTCCCTGAAACTGATGGACTTTAATGGCAGGATTATCTTCTTTTGCCCATCCAGCAAAATGATGTTGCCCCTTGAGAAAAGCTCGATCAGAAGTGTGGTATAGTCTTCACCCCGCTTGATATGCAGTTCAATTATACGGTCAAAATCATACTGCGAGATTTCTGTGATCCTTCCTCCGCTTAAGTGTTTGCGAAGCAGCATGGGGAAAGACTGAGGGAGTTTTTGGGCTTCCTCAGGGTGCGCGGTCAGGTGCATGCGCCTCCCTGCCTCGATGACCAGGTTCGTCCTGCCTTCTTTGAAGATATGGAGACCTATCCTTATCTCATCTGGCGAGTGCTGGTAGATCTTTGCAATCTTTGCATCGATAAGCCTGGGGCGCAGTTCCATTACGAGCGCGGCCACGTCCACGCTTGACATTTCCTGTTTCATTACCGCGTTAAAGGCTTTTAAACGCTTTAAGATTTGGCATGATCCGCATCAATTTTTCTTAAGTAATAAAGCTAAAATAGGATGATGATGTCCATGAATGCGGATGAGCCCCCAAAACAAAAAAACAATTATCCTTTTCAATCCAATGCCGGTAAAACATCCGGTCGCCCAGCCTAATAAAAAAACCACATCCCTTCAGGTGCCTCTTGTTAATGTTCCTCTGTCGCTCCTTGCTCTTGCCAGGATGGTCAGGGACAGGTTCGATGTAAGAATAATAAATGCGGTGGTGGATCCTGATTACAGGGAACTTATCCTTGATGCATGTAATAATGCCCTTTGCCTTGCTGTGAGCAGTATGACCTGTTACCAGATCCGTGACGGGATTGATGTTTGCAAAGCGGTCAAAGAAATGTATCCTGATCTTCCTGTGATCTGGGGCGGATACCACCCTTCTTCAGAGCCCGCGCAGACGCTTGAGAGCCCTTTTATTGATATCGTGATCAGGGGACAGGGCGAGCATACGTTCAGGGAAGTTGTGGAAAGGCTTGGTGAAAATGGTTCACCTGACGGCATATCCGGAGTATCGTACAAAGATGGAAGTCGTATCAAACATAACCCGGACAGGAAATTTGCGGACATCAATGAATTTCCCGCCATACCTTATGACATGATCGACGTGGAGCGCCATGTCAAAGGCTACAAGTTCGGCACGCGCTGCCTTGATTATTACTTAAGTCAGGGCTGCACTTCAGGGTGCAGTTTCTGCTCCGAACCCGTGTTCTGCGGCAGGCGCTGGTCAGGACTTCTGCCTGAAACAGCCGTCATGGAACTTGAACACCTTGCAAAAACCTACAACATAGACACTTTCATGATCAGGGACAGCGATTTCTTCCTGAACGTGAAGAGGATGAAGGCGCTGTGCGAGCTTTTGATAGAAAAAGACCTGGGCATCCGACTTACAAGCGTCAATGCCAGGATGGAGCATTTTTCGCACGTCGATGATAGCGCGATTTCACTCTGCTGCAGGGCAGGCATACGGGAGATCTTTTTCGGTTTTGAGAGCGGTCTGCAGGAAGCTCTGAACGCCATGAACAAAGTTTCAAAGGTTAGCCAGATAAGGACGTGCACACAGAAGTGCGTAAAGCACGATATCGATATTCGCGGTTCGTTCATGGTAGGAATACCGGGAATGGATATAAAAAAAGAGGTCGAAAGCAACTTCAACGAAATAAATTCACTCATTTGCGCTTATGGTGAAAGGCTTGAACATCTTGATGTTCTGCTTTCGTTTTTCACGCCCTACCCAAATACTCCACTTTATCAAACCTCGATAAAATGCGGTCTAAAACCGCTTGACACACTTCTGGATTGGGGTGACTTTGACCAGTTCGATTTCAAGGCACCGTGGTTCCCGCAGGAATATTTCGATCTTGTCAGGGAATTCAGGGCTGCAATGCCGTGGAACTCGGGATGCGAGTTTGGGGAGTGGCGCGGGTTTTATGAAGGGGTAATGGAGCGGCTGGAGAAGCTGAATTGATCTGAGCCTGAGAGCAATTAACAATTGATGTGTTTCTCCGCAGATATGAGAAATACATCAGAGAACGAATCTTGTATATATTATGC
>JBDROC010000130.1:0-2349 GCA_043810475.1 Methanobacteriota archaeon
GGATGAGGTGCGTGAGGTGGCAAGAGCGCTTGGGCTTCCAAAGGAGATATCTGACAGGATGCCGTTCCCTGGACCAGGACTCTCGGTCAGGATAATCGGCGAAGTGACTGAGGAAAAGCTTGACGTGGTGAGAGCCGCAAATGCGATCGTGGAAGAGGAACTGGTTGAGCTGTTCGCGCCCTGGCAGACCTTTGCTGCACTTATCGAAAAAGGGACAGGGGTGAAGGGCGATAACCGCGTGCATGGATGGATAATCGCAGTGCGCGCCGTGAGCTCAAGGGACGGTATGACGGCTGAGGCGATGGAACTGCCGTGGGAAGTGCTGAGGAAGATAGAGTCGCGCATTACTTCTGAGATCCCAAGTGTGGCGAGGGTTCTTTATGATATTACGCCGAAACCGCCGGCGACGATAGAGTTTGAATAGTCAAAGTCTTATTGCGGTTTCCATGTCAATTTGCTACATCTCCTCAAGCATCGTAAATCCATAAAAAAGATTCTTTTCAACATCATTCATACCTTCAAGGTCGTCCTGTTCTATTGTAACTCCAATCGCTGCGATCAAGTTTCCATCTGCTTTTGCAGATTCGTGCAATATTATGGAGCTAGAAGTTATTTTGCCAAGAATCCTGCAGTTCCTTCCTACCCTTACTGTTTCCCTTGAATCAAGGTTTCCATGTATCGTGCATCCTGAACCTATGGAAATACCACCTGTGGAGCGAACACTTCCGAACAGTGTAACATGATTCCCCATCGACATTGAACGAGAGCGGATGTTCCCGAGCAGACGGCAGTGGTTACCGATCACAGCGCGCGAGGTGGTCTTTATCATCTCAAGGTCCATCCTTGTCCTGTTTGGGATAGACATCACCCTGTTTGCAGGAGCTTCATCTGAAAAAAGATCTTCAAGCGCTTTTTCAACCTCCTCTTCATTCCCCATTTGCAGAAGCGCCATCAGATAGAAGAAAATGAACATTAAAATAGGAAGAGGGTTTCGTACGATTATCCAGCCTTTTACATCGTAACCCCCGTCAATTTTAACATTGTTCCCCACATCAAGACTCCCTGCGGCATGGAGCTTTCCTTTGATATTTACAAACTCCCCCAGATACGCGTCCGTCTTCGTCCTGACATCACCCGCGATCTCTGACCAGAGATCTATCCTTACATCCTTCTCACATATTATATTCCCGTTTATCTTAACATGCTCCCCCGCAACCACACTGTTTCCTATCAGTCCGAAGCCCAGTTCAGCATAGTTACCTACAAGAAAGTCACCGTCAACTATGATCGAGTGTTCCTCCATTACTGTATAATCTGGTATTATCAGTCCCTTCAGTTCAGTAATATCAATGTCTCCACCCCAATATTGTTGCAGGATATGATAAATCTTAATATCATTCAGGGCGTTGAGTGAGCCATGTGCGAGCTCAGGATAATCTTCAAGGGAAGCACCATAATGGAAAACGTGGTGCGTATAAAAGTTAACGCAGATTCGATCAAACTTTACGGAATGCTTGGAGAGGAGAAAACTGTTTCAGGCAGGATAAAAGACGTCAATATTACAAAACAGGAAGCTATAATAGACGGATAAATAATTGGACGGCAGGAATATAATGACGGTAAAAGTTGCAATAAATGGCTATGGAACGATAGGAAAACGCGTGGCAGATGCAGTGGCAGTGCAGGACGACATGGAAATAGTCGGTGTCGTTAAAACCCGCCCGAGTTTTGAAGCGCGAATTGCGCTTGAGAAAGGTTATGCGCTCTATGCAGCCACAAAAGAGAACATCGATGATTTTAAAAAATCAGATATCGAGGTCAGCGGGACACTTGGTGACCTGCTGGATAATGTTGATATCGTGATAGACGCAACCCCTGGGGATACTGGAGAAGAATACAAAAAGCTGTATGAAAAACATGGCGTAAGAGCCATCTGGCAGGGCGGGGAAGATCATGAACTGACCGGATTCTCATTCAATTCTGAAGCAAATTACAGTGATGCTCTTGGCAAACAGTTCGCCAGAGTGGTCTCATGTAATACAACAGGGCTCGTGAGGGTGCTGTATGCTCTTGATTCTGCATACGGCGTCAGCAAAGCCCGTGTAACTCTTATGAGGCGGGCAGCAGACCCTGGTGATATAAAGACAGGACCCATCAATGCGCTCATTCCTGACCCAATAAAACTTCCGTCCCACCACGGACCTGATGTTAACTCCATCCTTCCTGACATCGACATCACCACTATGGCTGTGAAAACATCTACTACTCTTATGCACCTTCACGCACTGAACATAGAACTTGAAAAGAAGTGCTCTGAAGACGATGTTATTGCGCTTTTCGGAAAAAGAC
>JBDROC010000131.1:0-9088 GCA_043810475.1 Methanobacteriota archaeon
CACAGGTGATTTCGCCAATTCGTCTGATCTTATACGAATTGCGATACAGACCCTGTACACAAAATATGAGGCAGAACTGATCCCAGCGGATTTGCATTCTATAACCAAGAGAGTAATTTCAAGATCTGTTGCAAGAGCAAAAGATCAGAAAGTAATAACAGTCTCCAGAAGAAGAAAACAAAATCCTGTTGAGGAAGCTGCTGAAGAATCTGTTGAAGAACCGGTGCAAGAAACTGAGAAAGAAGACGTGAATCTTGAAGACAAAGAAGAAGACAAAATCGTATCAGGTGAATAAAAATGTACGACTTGACTGAGTGTCCACTATGCAATAAACAGTATATCCGGGAAACAACAATTACCGAATATAACGTCAATGGAAAATACTACTATGACGTTAAAGATGGAAATTGGTGTCTTCCAAAAGATATGTGCAATCAGATACTCCAACAAATAAACCATGTCTTAAAGGACGGCATGAATCTCAAAGAACTATGCATGAGATTAATGGAACTCTTCGATCTCACAAAAAAGACAGCATGCAACTATACAAATTGATTGATAAATACAGTACCGGTTGATCTGCCTGACAGAAAGCACATAAGATTGATCAAAACCTGATACGGATATGGACTAATTACGTAATTCTCCTCCTCGGCGCTCATGTTTTTCATAGCAAATAAGAAATTCATAAATATCAGATTATCCATACGGTCTCACATGTATTATCTCAGGCTGCCCAGGGGGATACCTGCCAACTTAAAGATATCAATTGTTCTCTTGATCCTGGTCGTTTTGGTCGGGACAGCTGGTTTTCAAATCCTTGAAGGAGTTGATTCCATCACTTCGCTCTACTGGACAATTGCCACAGTGACAACTATTGGATACGGGGATGTAGTACCACACACTTTAGGGGGCAGGATATTTAGCATGGTTATTATAATCTCTGGAGTCTCAGTAGCTTTATACACCTTTACCGCTGCAATGGCATTTTCTGTAGAAGGGCAGTTGAAAACAATACTGGGCGTGAGTAAAATGCAAGAAAAAATAAATCAGATGAAAGATCATATTATAGTGTGCGGATATGGGAAAGTGGGTAAAAACATAGTTACCAACCTTATTAAAGAGAAAATTCCATTTGTGGTGATAGAGAAAGATACTGCTTCTGTTGAGATGCTTGCAAGAAATAACCTTCTTCATGTCGTTGGAGACTACATACACTGAGACCCTTGATATGGCAGGAACCTCACGAGGAAAGGTTCTGATCTCATGTCTATCCAATGATGCCGATAACCTGTATGTTATCATTGAAGCAAAGGAAATGAATCCGAAGATACATCTTATTTTAAGGGCTAGCAGACCAGAGAGCGTAAAGAGATTCCTGAAACTGGGTGCTGATAAGGTCATTTTGCCGGAGGAAGCAGGAGCAAATCAGATGGCTGGTGCAGCAAAGGAATATTTTTAGAAAATCAGGTAAATATTAAAACATTTTTAGATTGTCAATTACAAAAACCTTATTATCTATTATGTGTATGTAGCCTCTCGCGCCAAGGTGGCGGAACGGCTACGCAATCGCCTGCAGAGCGATTCCAATCCGGTTCGACTCCGGACCTTGGCTTATTTTTTCAACATCGCAACATTCATAGACCTGTATGACTAACAGGTGACTATGATCGAGAGGAAGGAGATAACAGAAATTTTATCCGGCTATGATCTGAAAGAATCAACCATCGGAGTACTGGCATCACACTCTGCGCTTGATGTGTGTGACGGTGCCGTGGAAGAGGGATTCAGGACGCATGCGGTGTGCCAGAAAGGACGCGAGAAGACATATACAGAATATTTTAAGGCACAGAGGCAGGACGGGAAGCTTATCCGCGGGATAGTGGATACTGCAGATGTGTATAATAAATTCAATGAGATACTTAAGATCGAGAACCAGCAAAAACTCAGAGATAGAAACACGATTTTTATCCCGAACCGTTCTTTCACATCCTACTGTTCGATAGATGACGTGGAAGAAAAGTTCAAAGTCCCGATGTTCGGAAGCCGCAACCTTCTTCGCAGCGAGGAACGAGGCATCGAGAAGGACTATTACTGGCTTCTTGAAAAAGCCGGGTTGCCGTTTCCGGAAAAGATAAAAAAGCCAGAGGATATAGACAGCCTTGTGATGGTCAAGCTTCCCCATGCTGTGAAGAAGCTTGAACGGGGTTTCTTTACTGCAGCCTCGTATGAGGAATTCAAACAGAAATCCGGCGCGCTCCTGAAGCAGGGCGTGATATCCCCGGAAGCACTTGTTGAAGCCAGGATCGAGAGATATATAATTGGACCTGTTTTTAACCTGGATATGTTCTATTCACCCCTTGAGGAAAAGATGAATAAAATTGAACTGCTCGGCATAGACTGGCGGTTCGAGACGAGCCTTGATGGACATGTACGTCTTCCCGCGCCGCAGCAGATAACGCTGAACGAGCGGCAGGTGACGCCTGAATACACTGTATGCGGACACAATTCAGCAACCCTTCGCGAGTCATTGCTTGAGGATGTGTTCGAGCTTGCTGAAAAATACGTGAAAGCAACACAGAAATACTACAAACCAGGGATAATAGGTCCCTTCTGCCTTCAGACCTGCGTGGACAAAGACCTGAATTTCTATGTTTACGATGTGGCGCCTCGCGTTGGCGGGGGAACTAACGTGCACGTTTCAGTGGGTCACCCATACGGCAATACCCTGTGGCGCAAACCTGTGAGCACAGGCAGGCGCATGGCTATGGAAATAAGAAGGGCTATCGAGCAAGAAAGGGTAGAAGATATAGTTACGTGAACCTGTCAGCTTCACGTTTTTTCATCATTTCTTTTCGAGAAATTCAGAAAACGCCAGATTACCGGTGATCTTTTTGATCTTTATCTTGACGATATCTCCTTTGACCGTCCCTGGCACATAAATGGTATATTTATCTTTCTTGGCGATGCCGTCACCTTTTCTCCCAACCGCTTCTATTCTTACCTCGTAGGTCTCGCCTTCTTTTAGTGCTGGTTCTTTTACAAGATGGACTGCTGCATGTTGCTTCGAAACCGGTCTGTGAGCACCGCATGCATCGCATCGCATCGCCAAAAACCTATCGACTTTAACAAGATGCGTATCTGGGCGACCACATTCTGAGCAGGTCACATAATCTTTAATATATGCATCAATAAGCTGGAAGAACACACTAGAACTGAATTTTCCCTGGAATATCGCCCTGTTCCCCTCACGCTTACCTGCAGTACCGAGTTCACGCAAGAGAAATTTGAAAACGTGCTCAGGGCCGCGGTTCAGTTTATCTGCTATTGCTGAGAAATTTTCAAGTACTGTTGTTTTTCCTTCTGTAAGCACCTTTGGTTCTGGAGGTACAAAACGCTCTCCTGTGCCTTTGATTTCGGGCAGTTTAGATAAAGCCCTGTCCAGACTTGCAAGGTAATCGTTCATGAACCTAACTTGAGACCAATTCCTGACCTTTTTCCACAACCAGTCTTATGGGTGTGGGCAGTTTGTACCCTGCGGAGATCAGGCATTCTTTTGCCAGTTTGAACTTTTCTGGATTGATCGATAAAGTCATTAATCTCTGACCTTCTCTCACCCTGGCTGCTGTGCCGATCGGTTTCCCGAAAGCATTGCGCATTCCCTGGGATACACGGTCTGCTCCTGCACCTGTTGCCTGTTTGTTCTCCCTCAGAACTTGATGCGGGTATATTCTGATCTTAAGATGATAGCCATTCTGTCCTGCACCTTCAAGTAAGGGTTTGTTTGCCGCTATACGCGCTGATTCAAGAGCACTGTGGCGTATCTGGCATGCTTCTTTTGCTATGAGTGAGATCTCAACTGGAAATTCGTCTTTTAAATTCCCGATGTCAAATGTTACTATCTTGCTTCCCGGGACACCGCCCATGTATTTCCTCCGCGTATATGGGCGTTTGGTGATGTTCCTGTACATTCTTGCTGGTTTTCTTGCCATTGGATAATCCTCCGATAATTATTATGTGCGTAAAAATGTATTACACGATTTGACCTCCACATGACTTTATGACTTATAAACTTTATCAAGAGATAAGGTTTAAATTACATGCCGTTATATTGGCGGTAGTTTCGGGCCCGTAGCTTAGGCAGGTGGAGCGCTCGGCTGATAACCGAGAGGTCTTGCGTTCAAATCGCAACGGGCCCATCAGTATTTTTTTAACCGATCTTCTTATACATCCTTGCCTGGAACCCATGGTATTTGCAGACCCCTTCCGCATCCTTCTGGTCTATCGCTTTGCTGTCAAACGATGAAAGCTCAGCAGAATAAAGCGCATACGTCGAACTCCGTGCAATGACCTTGGCGCTCCCTTTATAGAGCCTCAGTTTCACGTTCCCCGTAACCCTCTCCTGCGAATTATCGATAAAGGCGTTAAGATCTGCGAACAATGGTTCATCCACAAGACCCTTGTATGCAAGCTCGCTCCAGGTCTCATCCACCAGCGACTTGAACCGCAGCTCATCCCTGGTCAGAACAAGCCCCTCAATGTCCCTGTGAGCTGTCAATATGATCGTTGCAGCAGGATGCTCATAGTTCTCCCTTGCCTTCAGGCCCAGCACCCTATCCTCCATCATATCTGTGCGCCCCACACCGTGAGCACCGCCGATCTTGTTAAGCTTCTGAATAAGTGAAACGCCGTCCATCTTCTTACCGTTAACAGAAACTGGCACACCGTGTTCGAAACCAATATCTATCTCCTCTGCATCCCCTGCCTTTTCAGGGGATACCGTCCACTCGAATATCTCCTCTGGCGGGACAAAATCAGGTTCTTCAAGCCTTCCGCCCTCGATACTGCGGCTCCAGATATTCTCATCCACGCTCCAGGGCTTTGATCTCGTGGCAGCCACGGGTATCCCGTGCTCCTTTGCGTACTCCATCTCCCACTCGCGCGTGAGGTTCATGTCCCTCATCGGAGCCATGACATCAAGGCTCGTGCTTCGGAATATTGCCTCGAACCTTAACTGGTCGTTCCCCTTTCCAGTGCAGCCGTGCGCAAGCGCATGAGCTTTTTCTTTCTCCGCCACTTCCACAACTTTTTTCGCTATTAGCGGACGCGCTATCGACGTGCCAAGAACATAGCCTTCATAATTGCCGTTCGCCTTGATGAGAGGGAAGATATAATTTTTAACAAATTCGTCTTTTGCGTCTATCGTGTAATGTTTCTGGCTTATCATTGCGGCTTTTTTCTCAGCCTGCTCTATTTCCTTTTGAGGTTGCCCGACATCCACGGTAACCGTGATCGCATAATCACAGCCGTAATGTTCTTTCAACAGGGGTATGCACACAGATGTGTCAAGACCGCCAGAATAAGCAAGTACTACCTTTTTCATACCCGGCCTAATAAGTGCAGAAAGATTAATAGTTTTTGTTTTTGAAAATGAGAATTGGTCCGAGGGGGGATTTTCACCCCCTATTAGCAACAGAAGAGCAACCCATAGGAGGTAGTGGGCTCGGACACTTCCAAACATCCATAAGTATTAATTATAGTTATCATAATAATCATGTCTGCCTCCAATAGGTTATACGTGGGCTTACTATATATAAAGTTTTTGCTGTAGTATTATTAAAAATATATTTAATTTATATGATATTTTTTACTATCCGAACTATGTCCATTGGACTTCTTCCAACAGTGATACCTGCATTTTCAAAAGCATGTATTTTCTCAAGCGCGGTACCGCCGCCCATAGATACGATAGCCCCTGCATGTCCCATGGTTTTCCCGGGCGGTGCTGAAACACCTACAACATATCCGATGACGGGTTTGCTCATCTGCTTTATGTAATCGATCGAATCCTGTTCAGATGTTCCGCCAATTTCTCCGATCATTACGACAACTCTGGTATGCGGATCTTCTTCAAATAATCTTAAAATATCAATGAACGAAGTTCCGATTATAGGGTCGCCGCCGATACCAACAGAGGTTGACTGGCCCAACCTGTTCTTTGATAAGATATCTATTACCTCGTAAGTAAGCGTCCCGCTCCTTGATACAAGCCCCACATTCCCGGCTCGATGGATGGGATTTGGCATTATGCCTATTTTTGATCCTCCTGGTGTGGTTATTCCGGGGCAGTTCGGACCTATTAGTCTTGATGATGACGTCTCAAGATAGGCGCATACTTTCATCATGTCGTGCACCGGTATTCCTTCTGTAATACATACTATCAATTCGATACCACTGTCTATTGCTTCAAAAATAGCGTCCGCTGCGAACCTCGGGGGAACGAAAATCACAGAAGCGTTCGGGTCTTCCTCATCGACTGCGTGAGCCACTGAATCAAAAATCGGAATTCCGGATGTCTCGCTGCCTCCTTTTCCAGGCGTGACGCCTGCCACGATATTTGTCCCGAAATCCTGCATCTGTTCTGTCTGGAAAGAGCCTACGGCACCGGTTATACCCTGTACAAGAAGCTTTGTGTTCTTATTTATGAGAATGCCCAAGCGCTACCGCCTCCTTTGCTGCTTCTTCAGATGTTGATGCCAGTATCATACCGTGTTCTTCAAGCATCCGGCGTCCTTCTTCCTCGTTAGTACCTGTCAGCCTTATGACAATGGGCACATTAACTCCTGAATCGATGATACCGCGAGCGACCTCATCGCATTTTGTAATGCCTCCGAAAATATTGATAAGGATCGACCTCACCTTAATGTTAGAAGATACTAGCCTCAGCGCTACTTTCATTTGCTCTTCATTCGCCCCTGCCCTCACATCCATAAAATTCGCAGCCTGGCCGCCGTAGTGTTTTATCATATCAAGAGTCGCCATGGCTAGTCCTGCGCCATTGACAATGCACCCGATATCCCCGTCAAGACCTACATAGCTCATCCCGTTCTTCCTGGCAGTCGCAGATAGCGTGTCCTCTTCCTCTTCCATGAACTTTTGCCTGAAAATGGCATTTTCGTCAATATTCATTTTTGCATCAAGCGCGATAAAATCATTTCCGGTCAGAGCTAACGGGTTGATCTCTGCAAGAGTGCAGTCATGATCAGTAAATACCCTGTACAATTTTCGAATTATTTCAATTATCTTGGCTTCCCCACCTTTATTCAGGAAATATGCGAACTCTCTTGCCTGGTAATCATGAAGTCCTGTGAGGGGATGTATGTGCATCTTTTTTATCTTTTCAGGGGATGTCCTTGCAACCTCCTCAATATCCACACCGCCTTCTGAGCTTGCCATTATTATGGGGCAGCGCGCCTTGCGGTCAATGGTTATTCCAAGGTACATCTCTTTTTCCGGTCTTATGTACTCCTCGACAAGGAGCTTTTTTACCGTGAGTCCTTTTATGGACAAACCCAGGATGCGTCGCGCGTTCAGTTCCGCATCCTGCTGGTTTTCCGCTGTGAGTATTCCTCCGGCTTTCCCGCGCCCGCCTGTAGCGACCTGCGCTTTAATTACCACTTTTCCCAATCTCATGGCGCAGTCTTTTGCATCTTCTGCATCTGCGATCAAACTGCTTTGCGGCACTTGTATCCCATATTTTGAGAATATATCTTTGGCGGCGTGTTCATGCAGCATCATAGTTTCCCCTCATTCAGTTCTCAACTTTAATATCTTATTACGACTTTATGGAAAAGTAATTTAAATAGGTATCTACATCAGTAGCATTAAATGGAGTATCCTGATTTTGCCATCGCATCTATTATCCTTCACAGATCTATCCTATGACGATATCATTAGCTTGCTTGATACTGCATCCGACATGAAGGGAAAAAGAACGAGAGGGAAAGCCTCCAATTCATTGAAGAATAAAACTCTTGCAATGCTTTTTGAAAAATCTTCAACGCGCACCCGTATATCATTCGAAGTTGCGATGACAGAACTTGGCGGTCATGCGATATACCTGAACTACAAGGATATCCAACTCGGGCGCGGGGAATCCATAGCTGATACTGCCCGGGTCATGTCGCGCTATGTCCATGCCATTATGGGACGTGTCTACAAACATGAGACTCTTACTGAACTGGCGAAATATGCAACTGTGCCCATCATTAATGGACTCTCAGACCTTGAGCACCCCTGTCAGCTCCTTGCAGACCTTCTTACGATACGCGAGTACAAAGGTAAATTCAAAGGGCTTAATTTTTCGTGGATAGGGGACGGCAATAACGTGTGTAATTCAGCTATTCTTGCGTGCGCGCTCACGGGTATGAAAATAACAGTCGCTTGCCCGGAAGGGTACGAGCCGAACTATGATATCGTTTTGAAAGCAAAGGAACTTGGCGCCGTGGTAAATGTCATTCGCGACCCAATGAAGGCTGCCAAAAATGCGGATATTCTTTCCACTGACGTCTGGGTATCCATGGGCGACGAGGAGGAGTACGACCAGAGGCTTCACGACTTTAAACCTTACCAGATCAACAGTAAGCTTTTAGAACAAGCCAGGCATGATGTGATGGTGCTTCACTGCCTTCCCGCTCACAGGGGCGAGGAAATAACTGCCGACGTGGTCGACGGTCCGAACTCGGCAGTGTTCGACCAGGCTGAGAACAGGCTGCATGTCCAGAAAGCACTGCTTCTGAAATTGCTGTTATCATAACATAAGATTTATACCATCAAGACGTGAAAAAGACGAAAAATAGCTGATAGTTAATTACACCAATTTGCGAGGGTCGCCCAGTCCGGTCAAAGGCGATGGCTTCAGGGGTCATTTCCGAAGGGATTCGTGGGTTCAAATCCCACCCCTCGCACCAATTATCCTATTTTAGTCAGGTATCTCACGAGGAAACGTATTTATTGCCATCATCTTTTAACAAAGGGCAGGGTGACCATGTTAAAACAACAGCAACAAATCCAACGGCACCAAAAAATTGTATTTGAACCAAATAGCCAAGTTACGGCACGAACATGCACCGCAGCTCTGCTGCAGTTGGGACAAGGTACAGAGTAATCAGTAGAAATTCCATCTGCTTTCATAAGAAATTATCCCCCATTCGGGTTTCTGATGTATCCGTTACATAAGCCATCATAGATTTGGTTGTCCTTGAAAGCATACCAATAAACAACAGTGAATAAATTCCAGTAAATACGA
>JBDROC010000132.1:0-5445 GCA_043810475.1 Methanobacteriota archaeon
ATAAGGATACAGAGCTTCAGGAAGAACTTAAAAAAAGCGGGGAAAGCAAATGCTGGGTGTGCAATAACCTGTTCGCTCACCTTGATAAATGGGCTGAGAAAGCCATAATTGCACTTTCTGATTACGAATTTGATAATTTCCTTGTAGGAACAAGGGTAACAGGGCTGCTGGCTGAGAACGAGGAGATAATCTGGGCACAGAGCGGTACGAGCTTTGCCGAGCCCATTAAGACCGAGCTTAACCGCGAGGTTGGAAAAAGGATCGAGAAACGGACAGGTAAAAAAGCAAATCTCAAGAAACCCCAGGTCGTAGCGCTGCTTGACCTTGAGAACGATGCGATCGACCTTGAGATAAATTCACTATATATATATGGCAGGTACAGGAAACTTGTCAGGGGTATACCGCAGACCAGGTGGCCGTGCAGGGAATGCCATGGTGCGGGTTGCGATCACTGCAACGGAACCGGCAGAATGTATCAGGAGTCTGTGGATGAACTCATAAAACCACATCTTGTGGCAGCTTCGAGGTGTGAGGATACAGCCTTTCACGGTGCAGGGCGCGAGGATATCGATGCGCTGATGCTGGGTGATGGACGCCCGTTCGTTGTTGAGGCAAAGAAGCCGCATCTAAGGAGTATAGACCTGAATGCGCTTGCTACTGAAATAAATAGCGATTCTGCAGGCAAGATCGAGGTGCTTGGACTTAAATTCGTAGAAAGCGAGACCGTGGAACAGTTAAAATCATTGAAAGCAGATAAAGAGTACCGCATGAAGATCGAACACCGCACAACAGAGGAAAAACTTAAATCATCTCTTGACATAATAAGCAGGAATCTCATCAAACAGAAAACTCCCACCAGAGTGCTTCATAGACGCGCCGACCTTGAAAGAACACGCAGGGTTCACAGGGCAGAGCTTGAATCATTTGATATAGATACCGCGATCCTCGTGATTAGTTGTGAAGGCGGGCTTTATGTCAAGGAACTGGTTTCAGGTGATGGGGGGCGTACAGTACCTAGCGTTGCAGCCCTCACAGGAAACGAGGCAAAGGTTATAGAACTTGAAGTAATAAAAGTAGGATAATTCAGAGGAACATTATGACAAAGAACCACGGAACAAGAAGGAAATCAAGACACAAACTAAAGAAGACAGTAAGAGAAAAAGGACTCTCCCCAATCACAAGAGCGCTGCAGGAATTCGCAGATGGGGATATAGTGAACATCGATCTTGATCCCAGCATCCAGAACGGGATGCCGCACCCCAAGTTCCATGGACGTACAGGGAAGGTAGTCGAGCAGCGCGGACGCGCATACATGGTTGCAGTGCGCGATGGTGGGCTCATGAAAGAAGTTATTGCACTTCCTGAGCATCTGACCGCACAGAAATAACCGGAACAAGGAGTCTTTCCATGATAGTGAAACAGGTCCTGAAAGAGGAAACTCTGACGCTTCCTGAGGTCAAGAACATTCTGGATCATATAAAAGAGGAACGCAAAACAGAAGGTAAAGAGCTCGGCTACGAGTTAAGAAAGGCAATCTCACATGCTGAGTTGTTTTCCAAGATCGATGCAAAAAAATCAAGAGAACTGGTGAACGAGTTATCGAAGCTTGAGAAAATGAAACCAGAGATTGCCATAAGGATCGCGGATGTCCTTCCCCTATCAAACGATGAGATAAGAACTATCTACGCAAAAGAACGCTACACTCTGAGTGAAGATGAACTCAAGCAGATCCTCGAATTGGTAGTCAAATTTGAGTGAGAAACTTTTGTAAAACTATGATAACTCTGGGAAAAAAGGCAGAAAAGGAAGAATTTGCATACATACTGGACTATCTTCCTTACGGGCGTACAGATGACAACCGCCCCATGTACCAGAAAAAACCTCTTGCTCAGGGAATAGGGGAAAAACATTTCGTTCTTGTGGAGATGATAACAAAAGAGAACGTAGTCCCCAGGTCTCATGACAGGGTATACATCGGCGAAGGTGACAGGCCTGTGATAGATCATGTTAAAAGGCGGATAATATTCAGCGAACTTACCAATTCTGCGCAGATGGAACTTCCCAGTGTAATAGAAAAAATAATCCTTTCAGATGAAAAAAGGTTTTTGAGTTTCTTTAATGATGCTTATCCAATAACAACCCGTCTCCATATGCTTGAATTGCTGCCTGGTATCGGCAAGAAACTCATGTGGGCGATCATCGAAGAGAAGAAAAAAGGCAAATTTGAAAGCATGGCCCAGCTTGTCAGCAGGGTGAAAGGGCTGCATACTCCAGAGAAACTCCTCATGAACAGGATACTGGAAGAATTAAAGTACGAGAATATAAAATACCGTGTTTTTACAACCCCGATGCCACCTAAAAGATGAAACGGTATAAAAATGACCAGCATTTTTTAATTGATAAGCGTGTTTTGAATCGAATCATTGAATACGGGGATTTGAACAGCTCCGATGTTGTGCTTGAGATCGGAGCAGGCTATGGGAATCTCACTGAATTGCTGGCAGAAAGAGCAGGTAAAGTTATCGCTGTTGAAATGGACCCTCAGCTTGCAGCCTCAATTAACAGGTCACAGAACCTTCAGATCGTTGTGGGCGATGCTCTCAAAATGGAATTTGGGCAGTTCAATAAAGTTATTTCCAATCTTCCTTACTCTATCTCTTCTCCAGTGACGTTCAAATTGCTTGGTTGCAAATTCGACCTCGGTATCCTGATGTACCAGCATGAGTTCGCAAAAAGGATGGTTGCAGTACCGGGAAGCAAGGATTATGGAAGATTATCCATTACTGTCCAGTACTATGCTGATGTACAAATCCTGGAAGTCGTACCACCAGGTGCATTCAACACACCCCCTGAGGTAAGTTCTGCGATCGTGAAGCTTATCCCGCGTTCTCCGATCTATTTGGTCAAAGATGAAGATTTTTTCATGAGATTCTTAAAGGCCGTTTTTTCGCAACGGAGGAAAACGATCAGGAACGCGATATTGAATAACACCGGGTTGCTGGGGATCGATGATAGTGCATTGAGGACTATTCCTGATGAAATTCTGAGGAAAAGGGCTGAAGTCTTTTCTCCACAGGAACTTGCAGATCTGGCTAACACATTGTCCGACAAAAAAATTTAAACTTCATTTCTCCAGATAAAATATAAACACTTATAAAGCCTCTTTGATTCTATGAAGATCGCCGTTGTATTTGACAGTGCAGGAACACTGCTGCGCATGCACCGTGTAGCGAAAAATATTAAAACCGGTGAATTCCTGGATGAAGTGGTCTCTACCGAGCTTGTGGGAAAAAAACCATATTGCGCCCTCATGGTGATGCAGGTGGACTCGTCCAAACTGACAGGATGCCCACCAGAAATGCTGATCTCCGATTTTATCAAAAATAACAGTATAGATATTGAAGTGGTGTGTTCACGAAGCAGGATAGAAAAGATCGACGCATTGAAGGTGGTAAATAATGATACTGAAGCACGGATGAAAGACCTGCAGGATGTAATGGCTGCAGTCAAAATAAAGTGCAGGAACATTTTTTATATGGGAGTTGGGCTAATTATTGATCTGGATACTGACAGCATCCCGTACGTGATCTGCACTGGCGGCAAGGTGTATTCGAATTCATTTCAGGTGATAAAGACGCTTAATGAAAAGGGCATAGGGGTGTACATCGCCTCTGGCGACAGCATGAGGAACCTGTCAGTTCTTGCAGAGAACGTATGCGTGCCGCTACAGTGCGTATTTGAGATATCCACTCCTGAGAGAAAAGAGGGAATAGTTAAGAATTTAAAAAATGAGTACGAAAAAGTCATCATGGTGGGTGATGGCATCAACGATATACTTGCGATGCGAGCTGCGGATCTTAGTGTGCTCTCGATACAACAGACCGGAAAGTGCCCGCCACGGCTCTGCGATGAGGCGGATGTGGTGATAAAAGATATAGGGGAGATAATAGGGATCGTTGAGACGCTCAAATAATTGTTCGCCCTTATGGAAATGGCTGAACCCAGGCTATCCAAAATGCTCATATCCCCGAGCTTTGAGTTCTTCCTCCACACCGCTTTCCATTTCAATGAATACGCCCTTTTCGATGACCTCACCGATAACGGTCAGATGACAGGCTTTTCTTGCCTTATCCAGTTTTTCAGGTGCAACCGTGAACAAGAGTTCAAAATCCCCGCCAGCAAATACCGCCACCTCCAGCAGTTCCTCACCTTTTAATAACCTTTTAACATCAGATAGAACAGGCAGCCTGCTTTCATATATCTTAAACCCGACTCCTCCTGCCCTGCTCATGTCATGAAGCGATAAAGCAAGCCCGTCGCTTATGTCCATCATTGACGTGACAGAGGATGAACCTGCAAGCGCCATGCCTTCATCTATACGCGGCATGGGTTCAAAAAGTGCTTTTAATATATCCTGGCTGACTGGTATTTTCTTATCAATTGCCATTAGAGCCGCGCCTGCAGTACCAATATGTCCTGTCACGCATACAAGGTCACCTACCCGTGCCCCGCTCCTGCGGATGAGTCGTTCCTTTTTCACCAGGCCAAGCGCGGTGCCCACCAGCGTGAGTTCATCGTGGGCATCCGTATCCCCCCCTATTATTTTCGCCCCGTACTTTGAAACGCATTCATCCATCCCCTTAACAACTTCTTCGATAAATTCAACTTCGGTATCGGGCGGTATTCCCATCGCCATCACAACACCAATAGGTCTTGCGCCTTTGGATGCAAGGTCGCTAAGGTTTACCGCCACTGACATCCATCCGATCTGGCGACCAGTCATCTGAAGCGGGAAATCAGTTTTGCGGTGAAGCATGTCAGTGGTGACCAGTAGAAATTCCTCATTGCCTGTATCAAGCACGGCACAGTCATCCTCGCCTGCTCCAACAACTATATTGCCGCCTCCTGAAAGTAACCCTGATATGCGCTGTATCAATGCACGTTCCCCTAACTGGTTGATTTTCATAAGTAATTATTCACTGCCATGATTATAGAATTTTTCCTTCATCATGTTTATAAGTATTAAAGGCTCTGTAAAATGCAATGACCTCAGTACCGGGAGATGATGAACAGCCGCTGGTTGAGCATATAAAGGAACTGCGCAGAAGGATGCTTTTCGTTGTGATCCCGATTATTGTTATCACATTAGTTGTGTTCATGTTCTCGGGGGGACTTCTCAAGGCGATGTGGAATAGTACAGTGCCTGTGCCCATGTACATTTACTCCCCTATCGAGCTGATAACTACTGAGCTTACATTCTCTCTGGTATGCGCGCTTTTTATCGGGATACCGCTTATGGTATATGAGTTATTCATGTTCGTTGGGAAAGGGCTGTACATGAATGAAAAAAAGTTTTTCATAAGGATCGTTCCCCTTTCCTTTGTCCTGTTCTTTGCCGGGGCGGCACTGGCTTATTTTATCGTTGTACCGATCGTTTTTAAGAGT
>JBDROC010000133.1:0-3290 GCA_043810475.1 Methanobacteriota archaeon
GTTCACGTTATCCCTAAAGCTAATAAACATGATAAACCATTAAATAAATTTATGAAAGCAGTAATTCTTGCAGCAGGAGAGGGTTTGCGCTGTCGGCCACTCACGCTCACCCGTTCAAAAGTAATGATACCGGTTGCGAACAAGCCCTTAATTGAGCATATCATAAATGCAATAGCTGAAAATGGAATTAAGGAGATAATACTTGTAGTCGGGTATAAAAAAGAGCGAATAATGGATCATTTTGGGGACGGGAATGAATTCGGGGTAAAGATCAGCTACGTCTTCCAGGATGCTCAATTAGGCACAGCTCATGCTGTAGATCAAGTAAAAGAACATATAGATGGTGAATTTATTGTTCTTAATGGGGATAACCTGATCGACGCTGGAACAATATCAGACCTTCTGACAGGAAAGGGCGGTGAAGCCACTCTCCTTGCTGTAGAACGAGAGGAGACTTCAGGCTACGGTGTTGTGATCCCAGAAGACCGAAGGGTCAAGAAGTTATTAGAAAAACCAAAGGAAGTGATCAGTCATCTCATAAATGCAGGTATATATGTGTTCTCCCCTGAAATATTTGATGAAATAGAACAGACGCCGCTATCTGAAACCGGAGAATATGCAATTACAGAAACAATTCAGCAGATGATCACAAAAGGAAAAAGCGTTTTTCTAGTGGAATCAAAGTCCCTTTGGCTTGATTCAGTTCATTCATGGGACTTCCTTAAGGCCAATGCGGTTTTACTTGAAAGAAACAGGCAGGACTTAAAGGGGACAGTTGAAAAAGGCGCAATAATAAAGGGGAATGTTGTAGCAGGAGAGAATACTATTATAAGAGCGGGCTGCTATATCGTGGGTCCGGTGGTAATCGGGAAAAATTGTGATATAGGACCTAATACCGTAATTTTGCCATCCACGGCGATCGGGGATAATAGTACGATAAATTCCTCTGTTGAGATACACAACAGCATTCTCATGAACGACGTGCGCGTTGGATGCAACTCATACATATCTAACTCTCTCATAGGTGCCAATAATACCATTGGTCCGCACTTTTCTACCGAAGTGGAGCGAGATCTCCTGATCGAATTGAAGGGAATTCTGCACCATGCAGACTTGCTTGGCACTGTGATCGGGGACAACAATGCCATAGCTAACCGTGTTTTGATTAAAGCAGGAAAGATGATAACTAATAATTGTAAATTGGAGCCAGGAACGACTGTATATAAAGATATTCCCCCTGGTTCCATAGTGGTCTGATATGTGTGGAATAGTAGGATATAATGGCAGGGCTCAGGCAGCTTCTATCCTTATCGACTCCCTGAAAAGATTGGAATATCGAGGTTACGATTCTGCTGGAATTGCTGTTTTTAATGATTCGACCCTTGAGGTGTATAAGGAAAAAGGCAGGATCATTGACCTTGAAAAAACTCTTCCCATGATATCTGGTACTATCGGGATCGGTCATACACGATGGGCAACGCACGGGAGGCCCAACAAAATCAATGCCCATCCACATACTTCAGGGAATATCGCTGTTGTACATAATGGGATCATTGAGAACTACCAGCAGTTAAGGGATAGATTGACAGGATTGGGTTATACTTTTGTTTCAGAAACTGATACCGAGGCTCTGGCGCATCTTGTCAACCACTATTACAAAGACAACCTGATCGATGCTGTGGCTTGCGCGCTCAAGGACATACAGGGTTCTTATGCAATTGCAGTACTATGCGGTTCTGAACTTGTCGCTGCAAGAAAGGATAGTCCTCTAGTAGCAGGTCTTGGAGATGGGGAGAACTTTATAGCCTCTGATATTCCTGCTATTTTAAAATATACACGCAAGATGGTATTCTTAGATGACTTTGAAATCGTTTCAGTTACTCCTGATGGAATATCTTTTTATGATCGCCATAAAAAACCAGTGGAAAAAGCCGTCAATATCATTGAATGGGACATGGCAGCAGCCGAAAAATCAGGGTATGAGCATTTCATGCTGAAGGAGATACATGAACAACCCAGGTCACTTCATGAGACTTTTGCTGGAAGGATATCGGAACTTGAAGGTTCTATCAATTTCGAAGGGCTGGGTCTGTCGGAGGCAAAGATAAGTGAGATCTCGCGCATTTGCATAATCGCATGCGGTACCTCTTTTAATGCGGGGCTTCTTGGAAAATACCTCTTTGAATATCTTGCAAAGATCCATGTTGATGTGGAGATAGCATCAGAATTCCGTTATGCCCATTCAGCGCCTGGCTCATTTGTCATCGGCATATCCCAGTCCGGGGAAACCGCTGATACCCTTGCGGCTTTGCGCGCTGCAAAAAGCACAGGGAGCAGGACACTTGCCATAACAAATATCATGGGAAGTACTATTACAAGGGAATCTGATGATGTCATATACATCAGATCGGGACCTGAAATAGGGGTCGCAGCGACAAAGACGTTTACCTCGCAGCTTGGAGTGATATATCTTCTTGCTCTTTATTTTGGAAAGATTAAATGGACTATTAATTCTGACCAGATGAAGCGAATGCTCACAGCTATGAAGCAGCTGCCTTCAAAGATCACCCGCATACTTGATAACAAGGAGAATATAAAAAAATGCGCTGAATTGATAGCGTCATCCAATGACGCTTATTTTATTGGACGCACATTCAATTACCCTATCGCTCTTGAGGGTGCCTTAAAGCTCAAAGAGATCTCTTATATCCATGCTGAAGGCTATGCGGCAGGGGAGCTGAAGCACGGTCCTCTGGCTCTGATCACAAAGAACACTCCAGTTATTGCTATTGCCACTAAAGGGCAGACCTATGATAAAATGTTGAATAACATCAAAGAGATCAAAGCCAGGGAAGCGCATGTCATCGCCATTGCTAATGAGAATGATAGCGAAATTGAAAAATATGTGGATGATGTGATAAGGATACCATCCACGGAGGAGATCCTGATGCCTATCCTATCAACTGTGGTCGTGCAGCTTCTCTCGTACTATGTCGCAAAGAGCAGGAATTGTTCCATCGATCAGCCCAGGAACCTTGCAAAAAGTGTTACTGTGGAGTGAAATAATGATTGAAGGAACATCTGTGAAGTTCGGATCCTCTGGCATAAGAGGGGTGGCGAATACGGAGATCACGCCAGAGCTTGCGCTGGATCTGGGGCTTGCGGTGGGAAGTATTTATCCTGAAATCGCGGTAGGTCATGATCCCAGGATTGCATCAGAAATGATAGAGAATGCAGTGGTTGTAGGTTTACTTTCATCAGGATGCAGAGTGGTCAAAATCGGAATGGTG
>JBDROC010000134.1:0-12940 GCA_043810475.1 Methanobacteriota archaeon
GCGCTGCACGAGCCGGTCTGAGAATGCGTTAGCGCCCACGGTGCCGTCTTCAGAAAGGGAACACAGCTCTTTCAGGAGATCGTATCCTGCTTCTATATTTGCCTGCACCATTTCTTTCAGTGTGGAAGCTTTCGCCTGAAGTGCTGCTGGCGCGGGAGGTGTTGTTTCCTCCTCTTTCCTGACGTTCGCCTGTGGTTTCACGCCACCACCATCGCCGTTTGTCTCTGGTCTGCTGTCCATGTTTCAACTACCTGCGCTGTCACGACATGGATATCTTCAGGTCTGATGCTGACCTAGCAGCCGCCGTCACTCGGTCTGTAGATGTTAGGCTTTCCAACCACGGATACGAATACAGGTGTTTTATCTGCCAGTTCACGCAGCATATTTGCAACTTCTGGCTGGTACTGACCTGCCATGATGCTGATCCCGCCTGTGGCATCTACCAGTCTTGCTTTTACGAAGCTGGCGTTCTGTGTTTCCATCTCATCCACTTCTGTCAATGTACCGCAGACAAAGACCCTGTTGATCTTTGCGCCAGTTGGGGAAAAAGCATAAGATGGTGTGAACCTGTCTGATTTCTGGGACTCGTCCTTTCCCGATTGAAGCTGCGTCTGGGAGAGTTCCTGGGTAAATATCCTGACCGCTATTTCTCTCTTGAATTGTTTATCCTCTGCCATGTTAGATCGCCTCCGCTGCCGCCATGATTTCACTCGCATTCACTGCAGTCACTGAAAGAGTTATCTTTTTGACGATGAGGTATCTTCCTGTGGAACTGCCTCTTGCTGTGAAGTATTTTCCCATCAGTGCATCCTCTATTGCCGTGACGACCACACTCGGCTCAAGGGCGTTCACTGCCATCTCTTTTGCCTTTGCAAGGTCGATGCCAGTTACCTGACAGGTTTGTTCTGCATCGAGAAGCAGTTCTCTTATTTCACTGCCGTTATCAAGAACAGCTTTGGTTCTGAGGTCATATATCCCATCGACTTTGCCGTGTTCGCCGCACATGCCGCTTTTCACCTGTCTGTTGCATTCAGGACATCTCTTGATCAATCCCGAACCTGACTGGATATCCACGACCACGCCTGTGAACTCTTCTTCCTGCTGCCTGACGTTGATGTCTTCTTTTATCTGGACGATGGTTGTATTCTTGTTCAGTTTTATCTGGAACTTTTCGTTGTACAGGTTGGTCACTGCGCTCTTGATCTCGTAGGATCTACCTTCTTCCATCGGGGGCAGGTTTGCGGATTCCCAGATGGTGAACTTGATGATGCCTGTTTCATCGCCTATGAGACCTGTCTGTGTGATCTTATCAGAGGTGTTGTCCCATATCTGAACAACTTTCACTTTCAGGTTACCCATTTGCCATCTTCCTTCACGTCTGCAACATGAACCGGCGTGGAACTGCCCTTATAAAGAGTCGAAGGGTCTACGCCTGCTGCCATGGCAAGACTTTTGGTGGCGTTGCGTTTTGCCTCTGCGCCAGTCACTTTGAACCGGGCAAGAGTTTTTAATTTGTTCTCAATCTGTTCCGGTGTTGCTGTAACACCAATGTTTTTTAAAGTGGCCTGTATTTCTGCCACATCGTTGTTGTTTGACATTGTTTCGGATTCTCCTTTCTATTCATGTTACCAGTGCAGTCCTGCATCTCAGGATATGTTGAGAGTCAGGACTACAACTGATACAGAGTCCAAACTTCGGAAAAGGGCATGAGTAAATATTTTCGCAACCCTGTTTATCGGGTCATTATTCTTCTCTGGCTTGCGATGCCTTTTGAAGCACTGCCGTCCTGATTCGAGAACTGCCTATATTTACCATGCCCTGAGTCCGCTTTTTGGGGTAAATAATCGTGGTGCACTGCCTTTAAGACGGATGAACCACGGATTGAAGGAAGAGGGCTACTCGAAAATAGGTTGCTATGTTTCTATGGAAGAAAGATAAACAACTTCGTACTAAGCTACACTCGCTGGTATCAATGAACCTAATCGATTAATGGCTGCAGCGATTGGAGTTGCTATTCCCAAAGATACCAGTGTTTATGGATATCTATCCGAGCATCATTCGTTTGGAGAAATTGCAAAAAAGGCAGGGGAATATGCGGAAGACCTTGCAGCTACGATGCTTGCAACAACCCTGGGTATTGAATTCGATATTAACAGGGCATGGGAAGAGTAGTATAAGGAGAGACTCTATTTGATAGGCGTACTACAACTGAATTTCAATGAAGCTAAATTAGCCTTGAAGCCAAAAGTCTTTTCAAAATTAACCTCATTTTCAACAATATTTACTGCTTTAGGAAACAATCCCCGCACATAAAAATTTTTAGTAATATCGAGATCTGCACATTCTTTTCTGCTAAGAAAACTTTTCAATAAGCTCAACTGTTTCAGATAAGTATATGCCACTATTATCCTATTTTTATCCCATTTTGTTGCTTCCAATACATCTGGAGTTTTTACTAAAGTTTTTCCATTCTTGATTAACTCATCATAAAAGAAAAGAAGTAATTCACCTGCATCTTTTTGAACACTCATAATATCACACTATACATAGTAAAAACATATATAGTCATAGTCTTCTTGAATTACATTAGTTTTTAACGCATAGGAATGTATAAACGCAACCTCCACCAAATGAAAAATTGATGACCATCAAGGCACGGATAGTATGGAAGCGCTCACCTATGCGTTATCAGGGGGATTAGTTGATGTGGGGACAGATATGGCAGAAAGAAAATACATGATAGAATCAAGAAGATATGTTGGTGAAGACGGCAAAACGACGTTCGAGAGTTGGATTACAAGTTCAAATGTAATTGAAATAAAACACGAAGATCAGTATTTAGTGTTTTTTCCGCTTGAGGGAGAACACGCAGGAAAGAAACACTACATCCCGTTCTCGAATATTCACACTGTCAGGGAATTGTAAAACTTAAAAAAAAACAGTTCTCTCTCTTGGTAAGTTCCATATTAGAAAGTTGATTCGCCATTACTAGAGGTGGAAGGTATCAGGAAAATCCTTAAAGACCTTTTTTTAAAGCTTGTGAATTTTGAAAAAGGTCACAAAGAGATTCTTGAAGATGCATTGTATTATCTTTATCTGGGCCAGGAGGGTTCATGGTACGGTTATTCTCCGCCCACCATAGAAGGTTGAATGGGTAATGTGCCCGTTTCAATCCTTCTCTTTATCATGTACATCTGGACTTTCTTGGCTCTTGCCTGGCGCAGAACTCTTTCAAGCCCCTCCCTCTCAAGTGGCTCAATCTTAATGTACCCTCTATCCTCAGCATCTTTAAAAAGCTCAAGTCCCAGCCCGGTGCGGGCAAGAACAGTTGTATATCCTTCCTTTGAACCAACGCCACCAAAAGAGAGGTCCGCTTTCTCAGCTGTCAGGTCTGTGCAGACAGTGCATGAGCCGTTCCTGAATGCGTCGATATCATTAAGAGGAAAGATATGCTCCGAATCCGTTTTTACACTGAATTTTCCTTTGCGAATCTTCATCTCTTTAACATCAGATAATGGGATAACCTTTGAAGCGAGGAAGCTTTTCAGACCTTCATAATTGAAAGTATCCATACAGAAAAGCCCCATTTTCAGGATATTTGCCCTCATGAACATATGCAGCAATCCATATGGCGAATTCTGCATTTTATGAACTGCATCGATGTTGCATGATGGACCCACAAAGCCGATGGAACGCGAGCCTCTTTTTATTGCACTCATCAGGGTCTCCATGGTGAGCAAATGCACATATATGGAACCCTGTGAGCGCAGGATATCTTCACTGGTTTGCGCCATTATGGGCAGTGGTTTCCACGGTTCCTCCTCGCTTTTCACAGTCACAACTGCACTGTCTATTAAATCTTCTTCGAGCGCATAAAGCAGCATTGAAGTTACAACCCCGCCATCCTGTCCTTTTACGCCAGGCAGCACTGTCCTTGCTGTAAAGACATCTCGCACATTCCCTATGAGACTTGATTCCGTGGTTATGGTGCGAGGGCACTGGTTGTAGCATACACCGCAGGCAGTGCAAGGCCCTTTTAGGGCAGGTTTTCCTCCCACAACATTTAACAGTTCACAACTTGCTACACAGGCTCCGCATAGCGTGCAGATGCCAGGGTCTATGATTTCACGCTTGAGCTTTCCGAATGATATTCGTTCTTTATCCTGTAATGATCGCCTGACCCTGATCACGCTTTTATCAAGTTCATTGAATTTCTTTTTGCAATTTTCAGAACAGAAATAATATTCCTCTTATCCATAACCTATTTACGCCTCAAAATCCATTGTATTTTTGCGGTTAGTTATTGAGGATGTTAAATATGAAACAGATTATCATAGCGGAACTTGAGATTGTCGCTCTGGGCACGGGAAGCACAAGCATGAGCTCTCATATTTCCGAGGCTGTAAAAGCTCTCGATAAGTCGGGTGTTAAATATCAGTTAACTCCGATGGGGACGGTAATAGAGGTATCTTCAATTGATGAAGCTTTCAACGCAATTAGAGCAGCGCACGAAGCGGTTATTAAGACAGGCGTAAAGAGGGTGGTCACACACCTTACAATCGATGACAGAAGGGATGCTCCAAAAGGTATGGACGAGAAAATAGAATCTGTAAAAAGTAAAATTTAGACACTTGTCTTCCCTAAGCTAGAAGTACCTCAACAAGAAGAAGCTCTGCATCCTTTTTTGCTTCGAAGTGCAGCTCTGTTTCCTCTTTGATCTTTGCTGCGCCCAATTTTGGAATGCGGATGCCATTCACCTCCACGGATCCACCATCCAGCACGTAGAAGTATGCACCTCGACCGGCCTGAAGCCTGTAATCTGCTTTTTTACCTTTCTCAAGAAAACAGGAATAGACCACAGCATCCAAGACTATGCGGAGAGCGCCTGGATGGGAATTGGATACGATGGGCAGGAATTTGTTCGTCCTATCTACTTTTTCAACTTTTTTCTGCCGATCAAAGGAGAAGTGCCGCTCGTGGAATGTACCGTTCTTGATTTGACCGCTTGCTTGATAGATGGTTTCCGGATTGCGTACAGTTATCATAAATTACCCCCTTATTATTGTATAATAATTATCCCGCATACTCATATCTTTATTAAAACTCACTTCCAATTAATCCATAATGTGGCTTGACGCACTGCTCTTGGCTTTCCAGTACCTTTTATCAGTAATCCCTGCTACTGTCGTAGGTATTGTCCTTATGGAACTCTTGATAGAGCTGGGATGGATACAGAGACTGGGATTTGTAACGGCGCCTTTCATGCGCTTTGGGCACCTGCGGGAAGAAGTTGGCATGAGCTTCCTTGTATCCTTTGGCTCCCCAACAGCTGGGAATTCCATGGTGGCAGAGCTTAATAAAAAAGGATTGATAGACAATAAAGAAACGCTAATTGCATCTCTTGTAACTTCCTTTCCAGCAACATTCATCTTTGTCAGGGATCTCACTCCGGTACTTGTAATATTGTTGGGGACCACAGGGCTCATTTATCTTGGTATAGTTGTAGGAGTGGGACTTCTTCGAACAGCAATATCCCTTGCTTTTGGCCGCTTTTTATTACCTCCTAAAAAAATTGCAATTATAGAACAAAGCATAAAGACGAAAAAATTTAGTGCCGCGCTACAAAGTGCGATATTATCTTCTTGGGCGCCGCTCTGGGGCATTATCCCAACAATGATCATTGCTGCAATAATCGTATTTCAGCTCATCGATATAGGTTTTTTCGATATGCTTTCGGCATATCTGAAAGATCTGCCTGTTCTAAAATCCCTTCCATCTCCGGCCCTACCAGTCATTGCAGCCTGGTTTGCAAGCAACATCGGAGCATATACGATAGCGGGTAAGCTCTTGACAGATGGCATAATGACGTCAAAAGAAATAGTGATAACGTTGCTTGTGGGTCGAGTGCTTTCAAGCATCGTGCGCCTGCGATTCACCATTCCTTATTATACAGGGATTTTCTCTCCTAAATTAGGGACTCAAATTATGCTGCTCGCCACAATGATGCAAGAAGGATTAACCATTATTGCCATCGCTATTCTTGTAGTATTCTGGTGACCAAAAAAAAGAAGGTTAATATTCCTCAAACATAGGAGCAGGCGGCTTCTCCTTACCAGCCGCTATTACATCGTCAATCCTTAAGATCATCTCCGCATCCTCAGTTGCAAAATTTATAGCCTGAAGCTTCACACGCAAAGGCTCTATTATACACTCTGCAGCAATATCCATAACTTTGCCGGTTTGTAAACTCCAGACCTGCATTCTTGTTCCCCTCTTCATGCTGGCTCCTTAATTCCATGAGCGTATTTATGCAATCAAGTCCGGCGTTTTCCGCAAGCGTCTTTAGGACAATATCGATTTCGTCTGCGAATTTATGAACAGCCAGCTGTTCCCTGCCAGTAAGCGACGCAGAATATTCCCGCAATCTGAGAGCCACCTTGACCTCAGGTGAGCCACCACCAGCAACGAATTTTCCATCTTCAATTTCCGCGCCTACTTGCTGAGGCGTTCAATTCATACCTGGCGGATTGCACAAAGCTTGTCCCAACCGCAGCAGAGCTGCGGGGTATAGCGATTAAGAATCAACTATCTCCCCGAAAAGGAATGAACAAGTCCTTGATGGATCTCATTTGGAAAAATAGGAAATTGAGCGAGATCCCAGATAAGGTAATGAAGTTGGCAGAATCTTTAGAATTGGATATATTACCTAAGAAATTGTGGAGTTAAGGATTAAAATATATTATCTATTCTTGCAGGCGAACAATTTTTACCAATAAAAGAATAACCTTATATTATGTTTTTGAGAGAGAAGATTTTTGCAGGGGTGGGCAGGATTAAGGCTGATACTGTTCTTAAGAATTGCAGAATTTTGAACGTCAACACGAAAGAGATCACAAAAGGTGACATAGCAATAAGCTCAGGATTCATTTCGGGGATTGGGAATGTGGATGAACTGATAGGCTCAAAAACAGAGATTCTTGATATAAGAAACGCCCATGTATGCCCTGGATTGATAGATGGGCATTTGCATTTCGAGTCGAGTATGGTGACACTCACGGAATTCGCAAAACAATCAATTCTCCATGGGACAACTGGTATCGTGATCGATCCGCACGAGATTGCCAATATCCTGGGGGCAAGAGGAATCAAGTTGATTATGCGTCAAGCAAAAAGTCTGCCAATCGATGTTTTTATCACGATCTCATCGTGTGTACCTTCCAGTCCTCTTGAAACATCGGGTGCGAAGCTGGATCTTCCTGAGATTAAAAAGTTCCTGGATGAAGAATGTGTGATAGGCCTTGGTGAGGTTATGGATTACCCTGAGTTGTTGCATGGCAATCCAGGGATCCTTGGCAAGATTGCAGCAGCTCTTAAGAGAAAACTTGTGGTGGACGGTCATTGTCCGGGCATGCGGGGTAGTTATTTGTTCGGATACATGTGTGCAGGCATATCAAGCGATCACGAGTCTGTAACCTACCATGAAGCACTTGAAAAGGCGCGCCTGGGTATGAAGATCATGATTCGTGAGGGCTCGGCTGCAAAGAGCCTTGAGGAATTCATACCTGAATTGCTTGGCGATAGAATATCCCTTGAAAACTTCTTTTTCGTTACTGATGACAAAAATCCGGGGGACCTTATAGAAGGATATATGGATGCAGTGGTAAGAAAAGCAATCCAACTTGGAATAGAGCCCATTCAGGCGATTTCAATGGCAACCATCAACACGGCACGACATTACAGGATAGATCCGTTCGTGGGCTCGATAAGCATAGGTCGAAGAGCGAATCTGGTAATACTTGATGATTTACAAACTTTCAAGATTAATAATGTGGTCATACGCGGCAAAATAAACCCGAAAATAGAAGCAACCGGGTATCCTGGTTATGTCTTCAGGACAGTTAAATATAAAAAAATAGAATCAAGTGACCTGAAACTCAAATCTAAGAAAAAGACGGTATTGGCCAATATATTAGAAATAACGCCGGGTCAGCTTATCACAAAAAGAAGCATTGAGGAGTTAAAAACAGAGGAACAAGTCATCCTGCCTGACATAGAACACGACATTCTCGCCATAGCTGTGATTGAACGCCATGGAAAATCGGGAAATGTAGGCCGTGGTTTTGTCCGTGGGTTTAACCTGAAAGAAGGCGCAATCGGGCAGAGTGTTGCACATGACTCACATAATGTCATTCTTGTAGGCACAAATTTTGAGGATATGGCACTCTGTGCGAATAAAGTTAAAGAATTGCAGGGAGGAATAGTAATAGCTGATGGTAGCGTTATTGATTACCTGCATCTTCCTTTTGCAGGTATTCTGAGCACCGAAAGTGCGTATGAAGTGAATAAAAAACAAAAGGAACTTCATAGCATAGTTAAAAAGATGGGATGCAAACTTGATGCGCCTTTTATCCAGATTTCATTCCTGTCGCTACCTGTTATCCCGTCACTTAAGATAACGGATAAAGGGCTGGTTGATGTAGATGCGTTTAAAATAATTCCAGCAATGATTCGAAATTAAACAATCTGCGAGCTTTTATGAACAAACTAATATAGAATATACATGCCAATAGAAAATCTCAAAAAGACAATAGATTTCACACGCGCTGAGAAAAAACTAATTTCAAGTTTTGACATACCTGCCGACGCATTTATCCCGCTTTTGCTCTCGTTAAGAGATGGCGGTGACTTGAGTTATTCGGCAGAAAACATAAAGACGATAGCAGTGATAGACTAGACTACCGTTTACGATGACGAAACGAAATTGGGATATTCCCTTGAGGAAATATATCTGTTTGTAAATCCGGTTCTTAAAGATGAAGAGGGAACAGTCCACCCATGAGATAGAACACTTAAAGAAAAAAGAAATCAAGGGCGAAAGTTTGTGGGGATTTAAGTTCTTTAAATGAATCTTTAATTAGATAACAAATAAATATTCCCATCGCACTAATATCTATTGTGACCGGGGCTGATATAAATAAGAGAGATTCCCTATGATGATCCCAAAAAAATTATTTTTCACAAAAGGAGTAGGAGTACACAAAGACAGGCTTACTTCATTTGAGCTTGCATTGAGGGAAGCAGGTGTTGAGAAATGTAACCTCGTTTCAGTATCGAGCATCTTGCCTCCAAATTGCAAGATAATTCCAAAAGAGGAGGGATTAAAACATTTAAATCCGGGCCAGATAACATTCTGCGTAATTGCAAGAAATGAAACCAATGAGCCTAATCGATTAATGGCTGCAGCGATTGGAGTTGCTATTCCGAAAGATACCAGTGTTTATGGATATCTATCCGAGCATCATTCGTTTGGAGAAATTGCAAAAAAGGCAGGGGAATATGCGGAAGACCTTGCAGCTACGATGCTTGCAACAACCCTGGGTATTGAATTCGATATAAACAGGGCATGGGATGAGAGAAAGCAGATATACAAGGCTAGCGGCTATATATTCAAGACCTCTAATATCTGTCAGTCAGCCGAAGGGAATAAAGATGGATTATGGACTACAGTATTTGCTGCTGCAGTATTCATTGAATAAAAAATCATATTTTTTTATCCAATTTATATTTATTTTGCTTTTTTCTTTGCAGCCTCTGCCAGTTTCTTGCCCATCTCTCTAGCTTTTGTTTTATCAACCTCTTTAGGCGCTCCCTCAACTGCTACACCCGGTTTGACCCAGTTAGGATTGAATACGCCCACTACCTTGTCTATTGATTCCAGAGCCGATACCTGCCCTCCTTTTCCAGTAGTAAAGATCAGCACAGGTTTGCCTGCCAATTTATCCCTTACAGGATAAAAATCTTCAAATACGGTTTTAAGCTCGCCTGCCATGTATTCGAAAGCTGAATGCGAACCAAAGGCGAATGCATCGGCACCCGCATCTACCGGTTTTGTATCCTTGGCTCTTTTCAACTCTACACCGACGCCGCCAGCGCTTTTTGCCCCCTCAGCAATCGCCTGTGCGAGTTTTTCCGTATTACCTGTTCTCGATGCATACACTATTAATATTTTTGCTTCAACCATATATTTTACCTCCCGAATCAATCTTTTTCTGTGAGCACGTCTACACGCGTGTGAAGTTCAGCCATACTTTCTGCAAGGTTTTTGATTAATTCAGCGCATCTGTCAGCAAAACTTGCAGCCAGTTTAGCATCAATATTATCTTTTGAATCTGCAATATCTTTCATCAAAAGGTTAGCCATTTCCACAATTTCTTCCGGATATACAACCATTTTAACACCTCCTCCCTTCTTATAACATGCTTAATCCATTCCTTCCATTCCACCCATTCCACCACCCATGCCTCCGGGTGGCATGCCTCCAGAAGGTGCGGCTTTACTTGAAAGCACATCATCTATCCTCAGGATCATGGTGGCTGCTTCCGTAGCAGAACTGATAGCCTGTGTCTTTATCCTGAGAGGCTCGACCACGCCTTCTTTCCACATGTCCACAACTTTTCCTGAGAAAACATTAAGACCTGCGGTTATGTTGCCCTTCTCATGCTGACTTCGCATCTCCACAAGGATATCAATGGGGTCAAGACCTGCATTCTCAGCCAGGGTTCTGGGGATGACTTCAAGCGCTTCGGCAAATTTTACGACAGCCAGCTGTTCCCTGCCTATTAATGTGGCTGAGTATTCTCGCAGGCGCAGCGCCAGTTCAATCTCCGGCGAACCGCCTCCGGCTACAAGTGTCTCATCCTCGATCGCAACTCCAACTACACGCAATGCGTCATGAAGCGCACGCTCGGCTTCATCCACAACGTGCTCGGTCCCTCCGCGAAGAATAATGGAGACTGCCTTGGGGTTATGGCACCCGGTAACATATGTCATTGCCTCATCACCCAGCTTTTTCTCTTCTACAAGATCCGCTTTTCCAAGATCAGATTCGCTGATTTCCTTTAGACCTGTCTGTATCTTTGCGCCGGTTGCGCGTCCCAGTTTTTCCATGTCGCTTTTCTTTACGCGCCTTGCTGCGTATATGCCTGCTTTTGCAAGATAATGCTGTGCAATGTCATCGATTCCCTTCTCAACAAAGACCACATTCGCGCCGCTATCGATCACTTTGCTGACCATGTCATGCAACATCTGTTCTTCCTGGTCAAGGAATAACTGGAGCTGGTCAGGTGTTTTTATTGATATCTCGGCTTTCACTTCTGTCTTTTTGATCTCGAGGGCTTCGGTGAGCAGAAGTATTCTGGCATCATGAACATTCTTTGGCATGTTGGTATGGACTCTTTCCTTATCGATTACCATGCCTTCGATCATCTCTGATGCTTCTACACTGGCGCCCACTTTCTTTTCAATTTTGATATCTTCAATATCTGCTGTATATTTGCCATTCTCTTTATCAACCACCGCTAATATGGCATTTACCGCAAGGCTGGCGAAAACATCCTTGGATGCTTCAGGTCCTTTTCCGGTGATCGCTGTCACAGCGATTTTCAATAATAAATCCTTATCTTCAAAGGTCACTGGTTTTGTAAGGGTTTTAAGGATATCTTTTGCTTTTGCCGATGCAAGCCTGTATCCGCTGACGATTACTGTTGGATGCACACCCAGTTCTAAGAGTTCTTCAGCATTCTTCAGGAATTCACCTGCAAGCACTGCTGCCGTTGTTGTGCCATCTCCGACCTCATCATCCTGGGTCTTTGCGACTTCCACGATCATCTTGGCTGCCGGATGCTCGATGTCCATTGTCTGGAGAATGGTCGCACCATCATTCGTGATCACGATATCCCCCAGCGCGTCCACGAGCATTTTATCCATACCCTGTGGTCCCAGGGTCGTCCTGACCGCTGCGGCTACTGCCCTGGCAGCCATGATATTGTTATGCTGCGCTTCTCTTCCTTTTGTTCTTTGACTGCCTTCTCTTAGAATAAAGATTGGCTGTCCTGCTAATTGTCCTGTCATAAATAACCTCCATCAAAATTTTATTTTAATCAAATCTATACGAGCAAAACCCCTACCTATTATGAATAAGCCTGTGGGTATTAATAATTAGCGGAAAGGTTGGGGGAATGTATATCGTAGTGCAGGCCGATGTCTCAAAAGCGGATGATGTTGATCGGCTTATCAGTAGAACCATTGAACAATTCGGGAGGCTTGACATACTCGTAAACAATGCGGGAATCTACAGATCACATCTTGTCCATGAGACGAGCGAGGAAGAATGGGACGCGGTAATCGATATAAATCTGAAGGGGGCTTTTCTCTGCTCAAAGCGTGCCATACCCGCGATGCTAGAAAACGAAAATGATGTAATAAAGGGCAGGATTATCAACATAGCCTCTATCGCCGGTATCGTGGGCTTCGCGACGAGTCCCGCCTATTGCGCATCAAAAGGAGGATTGATCCTCCTGACAAAAGAGATGGCGCTGGATTACGCCCCTCATATCAATATCAATGCTATTTGCCCCGGAGTGATTGAGACACCTATGACCTCGGAGCTTCTCAGAGACCAGGTTGCAAGAAAGGACCTCATGTCTTCGACCCCGGCAGGAAGAGCTGGAAGACCAGAGGAAATCGCAGTTGCAGCAGTGTTTCTTGCCTATGCTGATGCAGATTTCATCACTGGGGCATCGCTTGTCGTTGATGGAGGATGGACGATAAAATAATCGCTTTCTTTTGATTTATCTAAATCTTTTTTCGATGGAAGCAACGTGACCTTGAAATCCCTCAGCCTCAACAAGCTGATAATCTTAATGGAATAGCTGTCAAAAATAGCTTCATGCAGTTGTTAAACAATCTCATGATCCTGGAGCATATACAGTATAATTTCTCCATGGTTAAAAAGAAGGCGATATATCTGCGGGAACTGTTTATAGATTTCTTTTATAGCAACATTTTGGCTGAAAAAATCCTCAAAATCCCTGGCTTTACCTATCATTAACACATCTCTCCACCCTTCCTTTCTCTTACATTTATTTGCTTTCATCACATA
>JBDROC010000135.1:0-5561 GCA_043810475.1 Methanobacteriota archaeon
CGGTCTGATCTATAACAATAAAATACCCACGCTTGTCTATACAGACAAAAGTCATTCCAGCAGTTTCTTATATGTCGTGGTCCTTTCGTCGGTAATTATCGCATATTCTGTTTTTCTCTATATCAAAAGGTTTCAAAAAAAACCGCAAAATCATTTGATATGCCTGGTATACAGTCTTGTCATCCTCATCTTCAGCAACATTTCATACCTGTATTCAGACTATGCAGGGAACCTGCTCAAAGCTGCATGTTTTTATTTCGTATATCTTGCAGTATACAGGTCGTCCGTAGAACTGCCCTATGAAAAATTAACATTGGTTGAGAAGACGCTTCGAGTGGTGGCAGAGGAGAGGTACAGGAATCTCGTGGACAACGCCAACGATGCGATAATAACAACTGACCTTGAGGGAAGGATAATAACATGGAACAGTAGCGCTCACAACATCTTCGGGTGGACGGCAGAGGAGGTTGCTGGAAAAAAATTCTCTATGTTGTTGATCCCTCCGGATAAACAGGCAGAGAACGAACAGCTTATCCACAGCATTCTGGTTGGAAAGAGCTTTTCAGGCATCGAATCTGTGCATAAGAATAAGGATGGTAAAAATATAGATGTCAGCCTGACGATTTCTCCTCTTAATAATGCAGATCACAAGAGTATCGGTCTTTCTTGCGTTATCAGGGATATCACAGACCGGAAGCATATACAGGCGATAGAGAATGAAAATATGCGTCTTGCGATTTTGATAAAAGCGAAATCAGAACTTCTACCCGCTATGAGCCATGATCTGGGCACTCCATTGAATGCCATGATAGGTTTTTCTGAACTCCTGAGAAATGAGACGCCCGGGAAATTGAACGAGAAACAGAAAAAGTATGTGGAACATATCCTTATTAGCAGCAAACGTATGCTCGACATAGTCAACGATATTCTTGATCTTGGTAAGGCGGAAACAGGAAAAATAGAACTGATGATAGAAAAGATATCTGTGCCAGAGATATTGGATGAAACAATTAGCCTCTTTAGAGAAAAAGCCACAAAGCGCAATGTGGTGTTTAAAAAAGAACTTGACCCTGTACTTAACTTCATAGAAGCGGACAGGAAGAGGTTCAATCAGATACTGTTCAACCTGCTCTCCAATGCCGTGAAGTACAGTAAACCTGAAGGCGGGACTGTAACGATAATAACGAAAAAACAGGGTGATATGGCAAAATTTTCAGTCTCAGATACTGGAATAGGAATAAAAGAAAAAGATATGGGAAAACTGTTTTCAGCGTTTGAACAACTTAATCTGGGTATCGCAAGCAAATACGGGAGCACAGGGCTCGGGCTTGTGGTTACAAAGAAGCTTGTGGAACTGCAAGGAGGCAGGATCACGGGTGAGAGCAAATACGGACAGGGGAGCACATTTACATTTACATTGCCAATCTACACAAAGAAGGGAGACTAATTTTTTTTGAATCACAAAATATTTATTACAAAATATCGATAAAAATGATCACAAAACATTCTGGAAACAGGAAAGATATCCTCATATTGCTTGCAGCCATAGCAGCGGTTTTTATTAGCGGTATTATCCTTGAAAAATTATTAGGAGAAATGCCGCAGTCCATACGTCCCCTTGGATATGATGTTGAGATCCTGACAGACATCTTCCCAGTTTTTGTTTCTTTATCCATTTTCGCAATGACATGGATTGCCTATAGCAAGAGCAGGGACAAACACTCCCTTTTTTTGGGGGCGGTTTTTCTTCTTATCGGTCTTTTGGATTTGTTCCATCTTCTTTCATACCCGTTCCTCCCGGATTTTATAACAGCCAATTCTTTTCAGAAAGTTGCATTATTTAATAGTGAGTCGCGTCTGATCCTGGCGATATTATTGCTTGCCAGCAGCTATATTTACAGGGAGAAAAACCCCAAATTTATAAGCCGACCGTCCCTTTTTTTTTATGTAATGATATTATTTATATTATCCGTTGTTCCTGTGCTGTATTCTCCCGATTCTTTTCCAGCATTGCATCAAGACGATGGTTTTCCAACAGCGCTTTTATTCAGAATTCTCCTGACAACATTACTTATTATGTTCACATGCTACCGGTATTTCAGACGGATCCAGGAAACCGGGGAAAAACATCTTGAGTTTTTAATTTATGGCATTATTTTCATGATATCAAGTGACCTGGTGTATTACAATTATGAACTGCCAGGGCATTTGCTCAAACTGGGTGCATTCATGTGCATACATATGGCACTGTATAAGTCTTCTGTAGAATTGCCTTATGAAAAGCTTGCTGAAGCTGAGGACAAGCTTCGCATGGCGGCTGAAGAAAAGTACAAGAACCTGTTTGATAATGCAAGCGATGCTATCGTAACAGTAGATCTTGAAAATAGAATTACATCATGGAATCGGGCTGCTGAGAACATATTTGGGTGGAAAGCGAAGGAAGTGATTGAAAAAAAGCTCTCAAAAATACTGGTCCCGCAATACGGACATGCAAAGATGGAAAAAATTATTAAAAGCGTAATTTCAGGCATAGCAATTTCAGGAGTTGATGTAGTATGCCCGCACAAGAACGGGAAAACTGTTGATGTAAGTTTATCGGTATCTCCCCTGAGGGATGCGAACCAGAACATAGTGGGATTGTCTGGAATTTTAAGGGATATCACAGAAAGAAAGCAATCTGAAGAGATATACATGGAAAACCAACGTCTTTTATATGCAAGCAAAACGAAATCAGATTTCCTGGCCAATATGAGCCATGAACTTCGCACTCCACTGAATTCGATACTTGGATTTTCGGAACTCCTCATGCAAAAATCGCCCGGTGAGCTTAATGAAAAACAGGTGCATTACCTGGACAATGTCATTACCAGCGGCAAATTCCTGCTCAACATTATCAATGATATTCTTGACATCTCCAAAGTGGAAGCTGGAAAGATGGAACTTGTTATTGAAAAATTACCTGTATCACAGGTCATAAATGAGACTCTCAATCTTATAAAAGAAAAAGCTATGAACCATAACATAATCCTGAAAAAAGAATTTGATCCAGACCTGGATTTTATAGAGGCGGACAAACAGAGATTCAAACAGGTCCTTTTCAATCTAGTAAGCAATTCGATAAAATTCAGTAAAAAAGGGGGTGGGACTATCACTATAAGAACAGAGAAAGATGGTGATATGGCGAAGTTCTCAGTCACAGATACCGGTATTGGTATCAAGAAGGAAGATATGGGGTGGCTTTTCCAGACATTTGAGCAACTGGATTCTGGTATCACAAAAAATTACGGTGGCACCGGACTCGGTCTTGCCATTTCAAAAAATCTTGTTGAACTGCATGGGGGTAAAATCTATGCTGAGAGTGAGTATGGTAAGGGAAGTACCTTTACTTTTACCCTGCCACTAACGCCCAAAAGAGGTCTATGATAGGGGTATTAAGAAAATCGAAGGTAGAAATGAAAATCGGAACAAAATTAGTTCTAAGTTTCTTGGTAGTGGCTTTGTTCATTTTCATCTTGATTATGATGAACTGGACAATAATGGAAAAAGTAAGTAAGCAATCATTAACTGAAGAATATGCGCACGAACTATCAAAAAATATTTATTTAGAAGAAACGGTTGCCGATGCTTATATAAGGCGAGCCGCCTCTGCATACTTTGAAATCGAAGAAAACGCTACAGAAGTGGAAGCGATAGCACAGGAATTCTATCGAATTCATGATAACAATTCGGTTTCAATCAGCAAACTGCGGGAAATGTTGAGCACTGACGAGGAAAGGAAAATAATATATTTCATCTCAAATAAGCATGAAGAATTAAAAAATGTTTTTGAAACAAATAATCAATATTATAAATTAAAAATAAATAAACTTGCACGTCAAAAAGAGATTGGATTAAAGATAGCTGATTTAAGACATGATTTAAAGGTAATTATTACCGATCCTGTCTATTTTGAGCCTTTTTCTAAAAATATTGCTTTTTATTCTCCTGTAACTAAAAAAATGGAAAATAAAAATGTTCTTACGGTGTTCAGGCAGCTTGGATACAAGGAAAAAGAATATGTATGGCAATACAAAGATGAAAAACATCTGGATGATGTACTATCAGTAGTTGCTGAAATGGATGCCATTATCAGGCATGCTGATGTTTCTGAAACCGTTAAAAGCGAAATAATATCAAAAACATCTGAATATAAAAATCATTCAATTGATCTTATTGATTTGATAGAAGAAAACGATTTAGACCGTTTATCTGCACTCAGTTCCAAATATTCCAGAAATCTATGGTTTATGAGAGAGGACGAGCTGAAAAAACTTGTTTATGATCCCAAATATGGCGACAAATTCAAGCAATTCAAGATAATCATGGTGGGGAATAAGGAACTGAGGGTCAGTTTTGAATATCTTCTTATTGAACTTGGACATCATGAAAAAGAAGTTCTGTACCAGGACAAGGGAATAAGAACAGTCCATTATGATGAAATATTAATTACATATGACAGCATGAATGCGATAATCAAAGTACTCGATTTGCCTCAAAGCGATATTGTCACAATTTCATCAATACTTACAAATCACAAGATTGAATTAGACAATTTTATGGAAATGCGTACCAAGAGTGAGGAGGCGATTTCAGAGATCACACAAGAAAAAACCATCAAAATAACAGCAATGAGAAAAATATTTCAAGAAATCCAGGAAGGAAATGCCAGTACCGAAAAAGCAGGTCTGGATTTCCTGGCAAGTATTCAGGGAGCAAGAAGGAAGGATCAGGTAAATACTTTATTTATGGCCAATCTTATCGGCGGACTTTTTGTTGTTCTGATAGCTATCTGCATAGGTCTCTACATTCCCTATTCTATTTCCAGACCATTAACAGATCTCAGCCATAAAGCTAATGAAATTGGTAGTGGTAATTTAGATGTGAAAATAAAAATCAGATCAAAAGACGAAATAGGGGCACTCGCTGCATCTTTCAACAAGATGACCGAAGATCTGCGTAGATCAAGAGATGAGATCATTATAGCCAAAGAATATACAGGCAACATCGTAAGATCCATGACTGATACCCTTATTGTGGTTTCGCCAGAGGGAGTCATTCAAACCGTCAACCCTGCTGTGTGTAAACTTCTGGGTTACAATGAAAACGAACTCCTGGGCAGATCTCTCATGATGGTATTTGCAGATAAAAAGGAATTGATTCTCAATGGATCAATTAATAATGAGGTAATTAAAAAAAGTTCTATCGCTAATATCGAAAAAACTTACCTGGCAAAAGACGGCAGAGAGATACCCATGCTTTTCTCGAGTTCGGTCATGCTCGATGATAATGGTAAATTTCAGGGGATGGTCTGTGTGGCACAGGACATCACAGAGCGCAAGCGGGCAGTCGAGGCGCTCAAGAAACTCTCAAGTGCGGTAGAGCAAAGCGCTGATAATGTGATCATCACCAATAAAAATTCCGTTATCGAATACGTCAATCCTGCTTTTGAGAAACTTACAGGTTATTCAAAGAAAGAGGTGATTGGTAAAAAGCCAGATATACTCAAATCGGGTAAACATGAT
>JBDROC010000136.1:0-5841 GCA_043810475.1 Methanobacteriota archaeon
CTTTGAGACTTCGAACGCTTTCCCGAAAAGCGCTTCTGTGGATTCGAACCAGGGCTTGTATAGCTTTAAGTAGGAATCTTCCCACATTTTTGAAACTGCTGTGTAGCTGTCTTCGCATGTCTTGAAACTATCCTTTTTTTCTGTGTGGATATCTTCTGTGTGGATATCTTTTCTTTCTTCAGATTTTTTAACCATATTTATTCACTTCTTTTTAGTGCCCCGTATTTAAATACGGGGTCTTTATTCTATTCTCAACCAGTCCAGTGGAAATGAATCTCACTCCCAACAACTTTTTTATATCAAGCAACGATATGTGATATTCTTTAGATATCTCGAATTCTGCCTTGATCAGGGCTTCATTTTTGTTCAATTGACCTCTTGATTAGTCCCCCGAAATTATTCAAGGGTATTATTCCTCAACCCAGTAGTCCCTATTGCTGTCAGGTTTTCTTCACAACCCCACAACCTTACATATCGGGCTACTTTATAACATTCACTCTCATATATAAGGTTATACTATCATATATATTTTTTTTTGAATGTTAATAATTGCATTTATGATTAATCATTAACTTGACTTTGTTACATTAATACTTAAGTCATTCGCAAAATCCATTTCTACGGTGATGTGATTTTCTTGCGGATAATGAGCCATGTTTCAACCCCAGGCAATTTATCCCGTACTGGAAAAACTCTTGCATATCGAGAAGGATCCAATTGTTTGGCTAACTCCTGCACCTTATTCGTCGATGTGGATCGAGCCATTGGTCTTATCGCCTATTAGATTCGTTACATCCAATTGGATTTGTTCGATAACGGGTTTTTCGTCCCACGGTGAATCTGAAATAAAATTCTGAAGTGCCTGTTCTTTTAAGTTGCGTGTCTTTGTTCGAAATTTTTCCGTGTAATCTTTTTGAAATTTCTTTAACTCATGTAGTATATTTCTTACATCCTTGACGCACAAACTTGGTGAATTCATGCGATATCCCTCAATATAATATTATATATTATAATATAAATACTTATTACAAACAAAAAAGATTATTATTAATAAAAACTAATCTGACAAAGTCAAGTTAAGCATATCAGTCAAAAGCGAATGATTTATGTATTTGGTCTCTTATGTGAAGAGGTCAAAACGGAGTTTATTATTAGAGCATAATTAGAGGAATGCAATGACCAGAGCTGAAATTTTATCCCAGATCAAAATGGCAGAGGAAGAAGTAAAAGCAACAGTTGTGAAAGCGAACGAATCAAAGAACAAAAAGATATCCGATGCCGCGGCGCAATCCAGGGAGATCATCAGGAAAGCTGAAGAAGATGCTCGGATAAGTGCTGATTCTGAAATAAATGAAGCAAAGAAGGTTATCAAAGGGGAAAGGGAGAAAATAGTTCAGAAAGGTGTTTCTGATGCGATTGAAATAAAAAACAAGGCAAAAAAGAATATTGATAAAGCCGTTACATTTATTTTAACTGAGTTCGAGAGGGCAGCGGATGCTTAGACCTACACGGATGACAAAGGTCGTGATCGCAGGCACAAAGGATGCTCTGGAACCGGCAATTTCCATACTTCACAAGTTGAATATCCTGCACATAACGGATTATGCGGACGAAGGTGGAGATTTCAAGATTGGAAGACCATTGAAACCCGCCTCCAGACTTTCAGAGCATCTCCTTTCTTTAAGGACCATAGCTAACCAGCTCGGGGTTGCTGAAAAAGAACCAACTTCAAAACAGAGCACAAAACAATTACCTTCCCTGATAGATGAAAAAATTATTAATCTCCAGAAAGAGGTATCTACCCGAACCGATGAACTGAGGAACCTTGAGTTCAAGATAAAAGAGAAAAGTGACCTTATTTGGGCGATCAAACCCTTCACAGGACTCCCGTTATCTCTGGAATTGTATCATGGTTATGAAACGCTGAAGGTGTATACAGGTTATATCGGGAACGATATTGCACAAAGACTATCGGGGATTACTGATAACTATGAACTGTATACGGGATTGTATGAAAAACGAAACATAATTGCGCTCTTTATCCCGAAGGTCTTTGAGGAACAGGTCCAGAAGCTCTTCCAGGATGAGCATTCGTATGTCGAATTGAAAGTCCCGGATATTATGGGGAATCCAGTTACCTTACTCGATGACCTTACCAAAGAGGTGTATCTCCTCAAGGAAAAACAGACTTCCATACAATCGGAACTTGACAACATCAAAAAAGAATATTCGGAATTCATAATGGCTGCTGATGAATATCTTTCCATGGAGACGCAGAAGGCTGAAGCTCCTCTGCGGTTTGCCACAAGTCCCAATGCATTTATTATAGACGGATGGGTGCCCACAAAAAAATTCGCAGAACTGGAATCCAATCTGGCAGAAAGTTCACGTGGTCTGGTACATCTCACAAAACTTGAAGAAAAAGCAAACGAACAAGAAATTCCCATCGAACTTGATAACCCTGGACATGCAAAACCGTTCGAATTACTCATTAACACTTTCGCGACCCCCAGGTACGGCGAGATAGATCCTTCGGTTCTTCTATTCATCACCTTCCCTCTTTTCTATGGTATCATGCTTGGGGATGTCGGATATGGTATTATCGTGGCGGCAATGGCATTTATAATTAAGAATAAATTCAAGACCGGTGGTCTGAATTCTCTTGCGCTGATCTTGCTCATCTCGGCAGTCATGTCAATAATATTCGGCGTTATATACGGCGAATTTTTCGGACTCCCGCTCTTTAACGTGGAATTGCACGGGAAAATCGAAGAAGGTCTTCTCGGGATCGCTTTCCCTGTGATCTCAGGATTGCATCTACCTATCCACAGGTTCGGAGCCGTGCAGTTCCTTCTCCTGATATGCCTTGTTATCGGTATACTCCATATATTCATGGGACTTGTTATCGGTTTCAGGAACATCATGGTCGAGCATGACCTGAAGCATGCGATATATGCGAAAGGAAGCTGGATGATGATCCTGATAGGCGGCGTAGCTGTAATAGCAAAACTGATGCCTGCCTTGATGACGAAAACATCTGTACCGTCAGGCGACTTTATCTATTCAGGAGGCGCAGTACTTGCCATAGCAGGAATAGCGCTTTTGATAAAAGGGGAAGGAGTAATAAACATCCTTGAGATACCCACGCTTCTAAGCAATGTCCTATCGTACTCAAGGATACTTGCGATAGGTCTATCATCGGCAGGGATCGCTCTTGCAGTGAATACGCTCTCCATGGACCTCTTCATAAAGCCTGACGGAGTAGTGATGGGGGGCGGGATAGGACTTGCCCTTGTTGGCATGTTAGTCCTGTTCATAGGGCATCTGATAAACCTGTTACTTGGGATTATCGGACCCGGGCTTCACTCATTGAGGTTGCAGTATGTTGAATTCTTTACAAAGTTTTATGAAGGGGGAGGCAAGAAGTACGCTCCCTTTGGTTATAATAGAAAATATACGGAGGAATAAAAAAATATGGTAGTAGATGCAGGATTAATAGCAATCGGTGCAGGAATAGCAGTAGGACTTGCAGGAATAGGCGCAGGCATGGGCGAACAGGCGATCGGTGCCGCAGCAGTTGGCGCCATGGCTGAAGATGAGAAATTCTTCGGTAAAGGTCTGTTGATGACGGTCATTCCCGAATCTATCGCGATCTTCGGTCTTGTAGTAGCTCTTATATTGTTATTCGTATTCGGCAGCGAATAAAAAAAGTGAACATATATGGGACTCGATGCGATAGTTGAAGAAATAAAAGCCAAAGGCAAGGCTGAAGCTGACAGGATAGAAAAAGAAACGACTGCGGAAGTATCAAGAATCACTGCGGAAGCCAGGTCACAGGCAGCCAGGATCAAAGCTGCACAGCAGGAAGCGGCAAAGAAAGAGATCGAAAGGATCAGGACGCAGGAGATGTCAGGTGCTGCTCTTGAAGTCAAGAGGGCGATACTTAATGCGCGAAAGGAGCTTCTTGATGAGGTGAACGATAAGGCTAAAGAAACCGTAAGTAAACTTCCAGCAGATAAGAACCAGAAGCTTCTTCAATCGATTATCGATAAGAACCAGGCAAATAATTCCAGGATATACTCGGCTGAAATAGATAAGGATGCGGTCAAAAAACTCACTAAACTTAAACATGCGGGAAATATTGACTGTATCGGCGGTGTGATCATAGAAAACGAGACCGGGACTGAATATCTGGATTTCAGGTATGAGATCATTTTGAAAAATGTATCTGAAAGATCATTAAAACAGGTCTCTGATATCCTGTTCGGGTGAAAAAAGACATGGGCGTTTCAAACAATGTAAAATATGCATACATAGTAGCCCGCGTCCGGGCTATGAAAAGCAAACTCATCCCCAGGGAGATGTATCCCAAGTTCCTCAACATGGAGATACCTGAGATAACTCGTTTTATCGAGGAGTCCGAGTATAAGAAGGATGTCGATGAGCTCGGGAAAAAATATAAAGGAATTGATCTTATTGAACACGCCCTGAACCAGAACCTCGCCCTGACATACCGCAAATTGATAGAGGTTTCACAGGACGAAGCCAATTATCTGATAACGGAATATCTCCGCTCCTGGGACATCTGGAATATCAAGACCATCCTTAGAGGGAAATTCTCAGGGGCAAGCGAAGATGAAATTCTTGAGGACGTTGTATCAGGCGGTCAATTGAGGTACAGGGACATTACAGAAATTGTTAAAATCGGAACTATAGAAGGCGTAATAGCTTCTTTTGCTAAGACGCCTTACTATCAGGCGCTTGAAGGATACAGTGGAGATCTTGCCCAGATCGAGAATGCCCTTGACCTTTTGTATTATTCTAACTTGATCAAAGCGGTGACTTCGAAAGGAAAGAAATTATTCTTGAAATTCCTGAAGACAGAGATCGACCTCAAGAACCTGAAGATGCTTTTCAGGATGAAGCGCGCTGGAATGGAGCGCGACGAAATTTTAAAGCTTCTCATACCGGGCGGCATGGAACTCAAAGACAGCGACGTTGTCAGGCTGGTTTCACTCCCCATGGGTGATTTCGTGAGGGCTCTGGAAGAGTATTCCTACTGGAACGCGATATCTGATGTCAGCGGTGAACTGACCTCTCTGCGGGATATTGAGATGCGGCTTGATAAATATGGACTTACGTATGCTTCCAGGATATCGTACTATTACCCGCTTTCGATCCTTCCGATCCTTGATTATATCCTTAGCAAGAAGATCGAAGTGGATAATGTGAGAATTATCGTGCGCGGAAAAGAGACTTCTCTTCCCGATGACATTATTAAAGCCCACCTGGTGATGTAGATGGAGATAGCAGTCATAGGTGACAGTGATTTCGTGCTTGGGTTCAGGCTTGCAGGAATTCGAAAGACTTACGAAGCCGAACCGGCAGAATTTGAAGCCAGGATCCAGACGGTACTGGATGATAAGAATGTGGGAATACTCGTGATGCATAACGATGATTTGAAAAAATTATCCGCACACATGCAGAAAATCCTTGACGATTCAGTTGAGCCAACGGTAATAGCCATAGGCGGAAAAGGAGAAAGCACGAATCTCAGGGACAAAATAAAACAGGCGGTAGGTGTCGATCTTTGGAAATAAGAAAGACCCCGGAGAAAGACCCCGGAGACCCCGGAATTAATTCCGGGGAATTCTGGGGAATTCTGGGGACATAGAAGGTGTCTTGTAAAATGAAAACAAACGGTAAAATTTATAGAATTTCTGGACCAGTTGTCATCATAAGCGGTTTAAATACCAGTATGTTCGATGTGGTCAAAGTCGGAAATGAAGGATTGATGGGTGAGGTAATCGGTATAGAAGGCGACAAATCCACAGTTCAGGT
>JBDROC010000137.1:0-2665 GCA_043810475.1 Methanobacteriota archaeon
TCTCAAGCGTTCCATCACCTACGATGTCCGGGGCAATGCCCTGCTTTCTCATCGCTTCTGCCGTTTTTTCACCGATCGCAGCCAATATCAGGTTTCTTTTGCTGTCAAGGTGAAAGCCTGAATACTCAAAAGACCTGGCGCTTGTGAAGATAACGGCATCTGCCTCATTCAATACATCGTCAAATCTGCGATCTGCCGGTTCAAGCCTGTAGGCTGGCGCTTCCACCACGGTTGCCCCTCCTGATTCCAGCGAGCTTACAAGTTCTGGATCTGGCACTTCTGCGCGCGCTATGCCGATGGTCTTTCCTCTTATGTCCCTGAGGTACTGCGCGAAGTGTTCAGATGAGAATTTCGCTATTACTTCGCTTTTAAATCCATACTCTTCGACCTTTTTCGCGGTCTTTGGTCCAACGCTCACTATTCTTACCTTCTTTTCAGGGTGTGCTCTCTCAAAGAGCTTATCCACACCCAGCGCGCTTGTGAAAATCAAGATATCAAGGTCTCCTCTTGAAGACATATCTGCAAGTCGGGCAAGCGGAGCAGGATCTGTTGGGTCTTCTGCGGTCATTGTGGAGATCATCAGTGCTTCGTGCCCATAACTCCTGAATAGTTCATGGATGCCTTCTGACTTTTCCCTGAGTTTTGTAACTGCTATTTTCACAGGACGTAAGAACTGCAGGTTATTGTATAATGGTTTTGCTTTGGTGTGGTAGAATTGCGTATCATAATTTGATGGAATTCCTGGGACTGGCGTACCCGGACTTTTATTTCAATTATCTCTCGATGCACTATCCCACCAGGCTTATAGCGGTTACAGGATTTCTTATATAATTTAATAACTGTTCCAGATAAAAGAACATTTTGTTGCTGTTCCAAAAAAAGGGTAAACCAGGCACAGTTCGTATAAATTAACAACGTTGGGGCAATAATCAAGAGCTGCACGATTTTTCTTAAATTTTACTACTTTCAAGAGATTTAACTATCGGTCCAACCTCATAAATAAATTTTCTTGAGACTTTCTTCTTTCGTAATAAGCTGCTATCTTCTGATAATTTCTGACCAACTTTTGCAGAAGTTTTATTAAATATGATTTAAACCAATAATTTTATGGCTTTATACATGATTTATTGATTGCAAAAATGCCGATCGAACATTGCGTAAAATAAGTGCATTTTGCTTGAGACACAAGAGAATAATCTTTATAATATTTTGATCAAAAATGAAACTCATCATCATCGACTACGGACTCGGCAACCTGCGCAGCATCGAAAAAGCCCTGCAATACGTTGGCGCAGAAGCAGAGATATCTAACGACCCCTCTGCAATCGACCGCGCCGATGCCCTGATACTTCCCGGAGTCGGTGCTTTTCGCGATGCAATGATGCACTTTTCAACACTTACTCGCGTGGTGAAGGATGCTGTCAATGAGGGAAAACCCCTTCTGGGAATATGCCTCGGCATGCAGATGCTCGCTTCTGAAAGTGAAGAAGGCGGCATATACAGTGGAATAGACATAATCCCCGGAAGGGTTGTCCGTTTCCCTGCATCTGAGCTGAAAGTCCCTCACATGGGATGGAACTCGCTTATCATCAGGAAGGAAATCCCGCTGCTTAAAGGAATAAAGAACGGCTCATTCGTATATTTTGTGCATTCATATTATGTGGACACGGAAGCGATACATCAGGCTGCTCTTTGCGATTACGGACTTACGTTCCCTGCGGTCATCACGAACGAGGCTGAGAACGTGGTCGGCACTCAGTTCCACCCTGAAAAAAGTGGCTCCATAGGGCTCAAAATGCTAAAAAATTTCGTGGAGAGCTATGGACATTGAAGGATATGCAAAGCGCGGTATCCTGCGAAACGATAAGGGTCTCAAGGAAAAGCTTGCAGACAGGATACTTGAGATCAAGAACATATCGCGAAAGCATGCTCTGGAGATCGCGGGCGCAAGTATAGTGGAAGCAAAAGCCACCCTTACGCCTGAAGGTGAGTTACTTTCCCCGACAACTTCAGGCGTCACTATGGGTGAATTCGGTGTCGGTTCAAGGGGTTTGGGAGATTTCTATACGCATGAAAAGATAGCAGAGGTAATAGGAAGGACATCAGCAGTGGTTGACTCCTCGCATCTTGACGATTCAGGCGTGGTGCGCGCAGGCGGACAGTATCTTGTGGTCACGATAGACGGTATGCACTCGCGCCTGTCTGATTTCCCCTTTCTTGCCGGCTTTCATGTCGCCCGCGCCGCGCTGCGGGACATATACGTCATGGGGGCGCGCCCTGTGGCTATGCTCTCTGACATCCATGTAGCAGACGACGGCGACGTGGCAAAGATATTCGACCATATCGCAGGCATAACGACGGTATCAGAGCTGACAGGCATACCCCTGATAACAGGCAGCACGCTGCGCATCGGGGGCGATATGGTCATCGGCGAGCGGATGACCGGCGGGGTTGGTGCTGTGGGCATTGCAGAGGATCTCACAGCACGCATTCAGGCTGTACCTGGAGATATTATTATTATGACCGAGGGCGCTGGCGGGGGAACAGTATCGACCACGGCGCTCTATTATGGAATGCATAACGTCGTTGATGAGACAATTAATCTCAAGTTCATCGACGCATGCGAAGCGCTGCTGGAAGCAGGACTTATTGAAAAGATACATGC
>JBDROC010000138.1:0-4695 GCA_043810475.1 Methanobacteriota archaeon
GCCTACCTCTATCTTAATAGGTCTTAACTCATCGGGTTTCCTGCCGTCAAGGCGGATACCGTTTTCGATCAGCTTTTCTGGTTTACTCATAAAATTCCTCTTCTCTTTTCTTCCTCTTCGCTAATATTACCGTAATAATTATTTCTCGTTCCCGAGAAGTTCATCAAGAATTCCTTCGGATTCTGGCTTTTTTTTATCCTCTTCAATATTTTCTTCTTTTTTCTCTGGTTCTTTTTCTTGAACTTTCTCGCCCTTTTGTTCTTTCAGGAACTTTGTTATCCTGTCAGTAAGACCTGAAATGTGCGTCTCCCTTTCAATTTTAAGGAGAGACTTTATAGCAAGTTCCATTTCATTATCTCTACCTGTTATCCATATCCTTCCGTTCTGACCGATAAATATGTTGCATTTCGTCTCATTCTTGAGCATTGCTATCATGGAGCCGCTCCTGCCTATGAACCTGGGTACCTTTGACGGTGTCACTTCTATAATGCGACCTTCTTTTATTGGCCTGAGTCTCTGGTCATTAAGCGTTAGCTCAACTTTCATGTTCGCATCCACATCGCTTACAAGGGTCATTATCGAATCACCGATCTTGAGATATTTCGACATTTCATCGTTCTCAATACGTCTCGGGAACTCGGAAATGTGCAGAAGTCCATCATATGGGGACCTTATATCCACGATCCAGTTCGAATGTGTGACCTCTTTTATTACGCCGATTATCAGGTCACCTGGTTTCGGAATATATTTTCCCGAAAGCGGAACAACCCTGACATGATTCTTAAATGATGCTATTCCGAAAACTGTTGAGAACACTTTGTTATCTTCGACATATGTGCCCTCGTCAGCCAGTGACGGGTCATCAGAAAGAAATTCACCTGGTATCACTAATTTTTTATCCATTTTTTATCACTTTAATAATTTTGTTTCAGCAGAACCTTTTGTAAGCGAATTCAATACACTGTACAGGTCATCCTGCATCCCGGCCGGGATGCTGATTACGCCTATCCATGAACCGTTGTTCTGCCATTCCTGCTTCTGTAGATCCCCGAACTTTGCCACGGCGCCGTATGCCTTTGCCGCATATTCCGACGGGAGCTTAATTGCGATCCTGACTTCCTCGAAACGTATAGGAATGAGGGGTCTTATCGCTTTCATGGCGATTTCCACCATTTGATCCACGCTTTTCATGGGGTCGATATGAACCCCGGCTTCATCCATGGCAGCCTCTATCCGTGCAGGGGGATGCGGTGCTTTAGTCTGCGGATTGATCGCGTTTCTCGCAATAAAAGTAATTACCTGTCTCTTTTTGTCTTCCTGTATCTTTCTTCGCTGTTCTGTGGTAAGCTGGAGTTCTCCCTCAAGTAGTATCTTTTCAGCTATTTTTAATACATCTTTTGTACCGAACGCGTTGATGACATCCTGTTCGGCAGGTCTGTCACCGTTTTTTGCATCTGAGAACACGTCTTCAACAGCCAGGATATCCTCGATCTTCACAGGGTCGCCTTTCTTGAATGCCAGTGCTCCATCAGGATCCACAAAAACTTCAAACATCTTGCCATGTGTCTTATAATGTGCGATTATAGACTCATCGAGCTTGACCATGTCAGTTCACTCTTCTTTCTTCTTTCCTTTACCCTTGGTTTCAGAAGCATGCATCTTTATGACCTTGTTTACATATTTCTCGACTTCGGAAGGTTCAAGCTTCCGGTATTTCCTGTTGGCAAGCTCAATGACCCCAACCTCGATAGTTGAAGCATTGAAAACGCCCTCTGCTGTACTGTGTAGCGCCTCAAGCCCCAGGATGATCGCACCTTCAAGATCAATGTCATCCCTGTATTTTTTCTCGAACACTTCCATTGTTTCGGTTCGTCCCGAACCGATGCCTGTTGCTTTGTATTCAAGCAATGCGCCGCTCGGGTCGGTCTCGAAAAGCCGTGCCCTGCTGTCATCCACTCCTGCAATAAGAAGCGCTGTTCCGAAAGGTCTTACACCGCCGTACTGGGTGTAGGATTGTTTGAAATCGCATATTTTCTTTGATAGGACCTCTACGCCGATGGGTTCGTCGTAGGTGACCATGTTTATCTGCGCCTCAACCCTTGCGCGGTCGATCAGTGCCCTCGCATCCGCTACCAGCCCGGAAGTTGCTGCTCCGATATGATTATCGATCTGGAATATCTTTTCAATAGATTCTGCTTCAAGCAGTTTGCTTGTTACACGCTTATCAACCAGCAGCGCCACTCCATCTGTCGCTTTAACTCCTACCGCGGTCGTTCCGCGTTTTACTGCCTCTCGCGCATACTCAACCTGGAACAACCTTCCATCAGGGCTGAATACTGTTATCGCCCTGTCATATCCCATCTGTGGTGCCATTTGCATTATATCATCTCCGAGATTTTAAAAAGGTAATACTTTTAAATGCTCCTGTTAATCTTTCTCTGGTTCGGTCTCTTTAATGATACTCTGTTGTATAAACTTTTCCATTGCCCCCTTCACAGTACCTGAAATGCCAAGGACCTGGATGGAAACACAGCCACCATTGATCCTGTTTATACATGCAAGGGCTGCTCTTGTATCTGACGTCCTGTCTTTCTGGCAGCGCAGTACCCCGAATCCCCCGTCATATGACATAAGTGCTGGATTTATTTCGCTTGTCCCTTTATCCCCGAACAGTGAGTACATTGAATCAAATAATTCCTCAATCAGCTCTCTACGGTTTACCGTATTCTCTGAAATTATCTTGAAAGCGATATACCGTTTCTTCTCGCGAAGCACAGGAAGTGTCTTCATATTATTTCAACACCTTCCTGTATGTGCCCTTTGCTTTTTTTTCGCATTATGTCAAGAGGAACTGTGCTCATGGCGTCAACAGCTTCTTTCAGGCTCATGCCGAACAGACCTCCAAGTGCTGCCATCTCCCTTGGAGAGCGGAAATCATACATGGAATAGGGCTCACAGGTCATAACCATTTGCAGGTCGTACTTTCGGGCGTACATCAGGTTTGTCCTCATTATCCGCAGTTCCCGTACCCTCTCCTCACCTCTTGTGTGTATAATGGAACCGATATTAAAACCAAGCGCAATTGAATTATCAGATGCTATTTTACTAAGGACGTTGTTGAATTTAACTGGCTGCAAAATGATATCAAGCCTTTCTGTCTCCACAGCAGCGCGGGCAACCTCTTCGTTCCTTCCCCTTGCTATCAGGATATCACCTGTGTCTTTGTATTTTCTTATTTCATCCCTGAGCTTTGATGGTTTCCCTGAAACTTCAATTGCGTTGTAGATCGAAAAATCCCCGAGTAATTGGTTCATATCAGTTCTGTTCTTTTTCAGGTTGAGCGCTGCTATCCCTGAGTACCCGAATTCTTTTGCCGTAGAAACAAGACTGATAATAGAGTCCATTTCGTCTGGTAAATGAACCAAAAAATCATAGAACTTTGTGTTGAACATGGACATGTTTCATATCCGCTTAAGCATTAATGACATTATCCCCGCTTTACCATCCGTGTTTGGTCCAGATGGAAGACCAAACATATCCATCTCCCCAGAGCCTCCAAAAAATTCCTTATCCCACCGCGCGGTTATTTCTTTAAAAATTCTTTTATAGGCTATACAGTGCGGGTCAACGCCCTTTATTTCACCATCGGTAGGTGCTATGGCATTGTAGGGACATCCTCCCCGGCAGAATTTGATGTATTTACATTCACCACAATTCTTGTCCACATAATCCTTAAACTCAAACATAAGCTTCCATGCATCAGACCTGGAAAGATCCTCAATACTGGGATGGTCATAGACATTCCCCATAACATATTCTGGCATACCCACAAAGCGGTAACAGGGATATATGCCCCCGTCCGGCCCCACAGCAAAGGTATCCCCCATACAGTCAACGAACGTGCAAACATTGCCTTTACTGGTCAACACGCATTTGCACAGGTGGTCAATATTCATGATCTCGATCTTGCCAGGGTTTTCAAGATATTTATCCAGCAGATATTCAAGCAATTCTCCATACTCTTCCGGAGAAAGCGCCCATTTACCCGGATCATCTGAACGCAGTGAAGGCAGCGCCGGATGTAATTTAAGATTAAGACCGTTCTCAAGGAAAAAATTAAAAATATCTTCCTTGAATTTTATGGAATAAGATGTAAAAGTGCAGATAAAGCTAACTTTGAGACCATTTTCTGTTGCGATAACATAGCCATCTAAGGTTTTATCATAGTATCCTTTTCCTCTTTGATGATCTGTTATCTCTTGCGGGCCATCAAGACTTGAGCCAATGGGAATATTATACTCAGCAAGGATCTGCGCAAGTTCAGGTGTCATTTTCCAGAGGTTTGTCTGCATGGCTAGCGCTGGTTTCAGATGACTTAAACCCTCGGTCAATAATGGCAAAGCTTCCCTGTAAAATTTTGCACCTGCAAGTAGCGGTTCGCCTCCGTGGAAAGTAAATGTGACGGGTTCATTCCTGAAATCTTTTAACCATTTGACCACTTCCTTGATGGTCTCAATGCTCATCACTGGAGACTTTTCATCTGAACTCCAGCAATAACTGCATTTTGAAGGACATCCTAATGTAGGGATAAGCATCACGTGAAAAGCCATAAGATAATTTTGTTCTAACTTCCTCGCACTATTAATAGTTATCCTGCAATATTCCTGGAAAAAGTCCGGGACTTTTTATTATCTT
>JBDROC010000139.1:0-3145 GCA_043810475.1 Methanobacteriota archaeon
ATGCCGGATGTCCTCGCCATTCACGTACAGGTTGACAAAGCGCCTGACTTCGCCTTTATCAAGGATGCGCTTCTCAAAATCAGCGCCGAACTGCTGAATTAGCTTATCAAGCACCGCTTTTACAGTCGTATCTCCGATGTCAAGAGTCGTTTCGCGAGCATGTGTCACATTGCTCAATGCAGAAGAAAATCTTATTTTAACCATTATATCACCTTTATGTATGAGCCAATAAGGGCTCTTTATGTTCATGAATATCGATATTTGGCGCTGTGAGCTGCTCGAATTCGCTAAGCAGAGGCTTGATGATCGGAGGACGCTGCAGAGACTTAAGAAGCGTTTCCTGCGCCTTAAGACCATTGCCAGTTACATAGACCACCACGCGCTCATCGCGCTTGATATGCCCGCTCTCAACAAGTTTCTTCAAGCCTGCGATAGTAGTGCCGCCTGCGGGTTCAGTGAAAATGCCCTCTGTCCTTGCAAGAAGATGTATCGCTTCGATGATCTCAGGATCTGTGGGAGTGGCTGCAAACCCGCCTGAATCAAGTATTGTCTTCTTTGCATAGTAGCCGTCAGCAGGATTTCCAATTGCAAGGCTGTGCGCAATGGTCTCGAATTTCCGCACGGGCACGACCTCGCTGTTGTTCTGCACCGCACATGATATGGGGGAGCAGTTAAGCGGCTGGGAGCCAGAAATTTTCACGTCCGCGCTATCAACAAGACCCACGCGTTCCAGTTCCTTATAACCGCGAGAAATGGCGCAAAGAAGCGCACCACTTGCCATCGGAGCAACGATGTGATCCGGTGTAGTCCAGTTCAACTGCTCTGCAGTTTCATAAGCCAGTGTTTTTGAACCTTCGGTATAATAAGGACGGATATTAATGTTCACAAAAGCCCAATCTGGATGGGAATCTGCCACCTCACTTGCAAGGCGGTTGGCGTCATCGTAAGTACCTTCCACAGCGATCACGTTCGGACCGTAGATGAGCATCTGCACGATCTTGCCCAGTTCGATAGTCGAAGGGATAAAGATATAAGCCGGAAGTCCAGCCTTTGCTGCATGCGCTCCAACTGCTGCCGCAAGGTTGCCTGTGCTTGCGCATCCGACCGCTTTCACATCGAATTCGATGGCTTTTGAGATCGCAACTGATGTGACTCTGTCTTTGAAAGAGTTAGTTGGGTTCACGGATTCGTCAAGGATGTATAGTTCATCTAGTCCCAGAGCCGCGCCAAGACGCTGCGCATGATGAAGTTTGTTAAATCCTGCGCCAAGGTCGATGCGTTTCTCGGATTCAAGCGGTAATAGATCTGCGTATCTCCATATGGATTTCGGCCCTGATGCGATATTTTCCTTGCTGATATGGTCTGAGATATAGTCCCAGTCGTAGTTGACCTCAAGAGGTCCAAAACATTCATAACATGTATTCTGGATAACGGCAGGATATTCAGCTCCGCATTCCCTGCATTTCAGTCCGATAACGTGACTCATTTTAACTTCACCTGAGCATAATACAACATTACCCTATATAATATTTGCCATGTCAGTAGATAACTGACAGTAATAATTTTCGGCAGGATTTTATTTGACAGGATAACAGGAATGACAGGATAAAATTTTTAATTCTAAAAAGACCCGATAAAATATATATGTAGAGACTGCATTAGCAAATCAGATTTATGTGTGTCGAAGTGAATCGTTTTAAATGCGGATATTGCGGCGCCTGTGTGGGCGTGTGCCCTGAAGGAGCGCTTGAGCTTATAGAGACATGGATCGAAGTAGATGATTCCTGCACAGGATGCGGGATCTGTGCCAGGATATGTCCTGTTGGCGCGCTGGAGGTAAAGGTAAAATGAAGGACAGGTACGATGTAATCGTGGTGGGAGCAGGACCCGGGGGGTCGATAACTGCAAAGACCTGTGCAGAGGGGGGGCTAGATGTCCTCATGATAGAAAAGAGGCAGGAGATAGGTGACCCTGTGAGATGCGCAGAAGGCGTGGGAAAGGACGCTCTTTTAAAACATATAGCACCGGACAAACGATGGATCGCAGCCGAAGTAAAAGGTTCAAGGATAATTGCTCCTGACGGGACTGAGATATTGATGTCCTCAGATGCAGCCATGAAAGACGTGGGTTATACTCTTGAGCGAAAAGTGTTTGACAGGGTGCTGGCTCAGAAAGCTGCGATGGCAGGCGCTGATGTTATGGTGAAGACACGAGCGACCGGATTATTGAGGAACAACGAAAAGGTATCAGGCATCAAAGCCATGTACATGGGAGAGATGCATGATATCAAAGCGGATATCGTAATAGGCGCGGACGGAGTGGAATCCAAGGTTGGAAGATGGGGTGGAATAGATACATCGTTAAAACCACATGAGATAGAGACTTGCGCACAGTTTCTGGTCTCGAATTTCGATCCTGGCGAATACAGCGAGATATACATCGGAGAAAAATATTCTGCCGGTGGGTATGTGTGGATATTCCCCAAAGGAGGATATACCGCGAACGTGGGGATCGGGATACTTGGCAGCAAATCAGGAAAGATAAGGGCAATAACTCTCCTTCAAAAATTCGTTGAAACAACTATCCCGGATGGTAAGATCATAGAAATGGTAGTGGGCGGTGTTCCTGTGAGCGGCCCAATAGAACGAACGGTCACTGACGGACTTATTCTTGTGGGCGATGCTGCGAGGCAGTCAGACCCCCTGACCGGAGGAGGCATTACCAATGCAATGGATGCCGGGATGATCGCGGGAGAGGTTTGCATCAAAGCAAAAGAGAAAGGGGATTATTCAGTAAAGACCCTAAAGGAATACGAGGATAGGTGGCGCGCCACTATCGGAAAGGAGATCTCAAGGGCACTGAAGGTCAAGAATCTAATGATAAAGCTCAGTGATGAGCAGTTGAACCAGCTTGCCCATTCTCTTGATGGTGTGGATGCAAGCACTATGGAACTGCCACAGTTGCTGGCTGTTCTGTTCAAGAAAAATCCAAAATTGCTGTGGGAACTCAAGGCGCTTTATTAGGTAAGAAATAACCTTATCATCTTTTACGCCAAAAATCAAGTGATTTACAATATGTTCACAATAATCACAGGCGCACAGTTCGGAGATGAAGGCAAAGGAAAGATCGTGGATATGATGGCAGC